>NZ_JAFNJD010000024.1:0-64388 GCF_017368415.1 Shewanella sp. 4t3-1-2LB | reverse complement strand
CTTGCGGTTAGCTTAATCATTTTATATTTTTATAAAAAACGTAATTTTTAAATAAAATACATAAAGAAATTTTATATGTTTAAGACCAGCATTGAACAATGGCAACTGTTTGCAGCCGTGATTGAACATGGCAGTATCGCCAGTGCCGCTGAGCATCATCACCGCAGTCAACCGGCAGTGAGTTATCAGCTCAACCAGCTACAGCAGCGCTTGGGGGTGGAGTTGTTGCAACTACAGGGGCGTCGCTTGGTATTGACTGAGGCGGGCTCGGCCTTATTGGCGCAGGCGCAACTATTGCTCAACGGTTTTCATGATTTGGAACTGCGCGCTGACGCGATTCATGCCGGACGGCGAGCAGTGGTTAATTTGGTGGTGGATAGCATGTTTCCACAAGCGTGGTTATTTGCGGGGCTGAAGGCGTTTCATCAGCAATATAAGCAGACCCAAGTACATGTGAAGGAATCGGTCAAAGATGAAGGAATATTGCAGCTACAGCAGCAAGCGGGCGATTTGTATTTGATCAGCTTGCCGCCAACCAGTGCGTTAGAAAAGCAGTTCGTGATGGATGTGCAGTTTATTTGTGTGGCACATAGTCAGCATCCGCTGTTGCAGGTCACGCAGGAACTGCGCCGCTCGCAGTTGGCTAGCTATCCGATGATCCAAGTGGTGGATAAGCAGAGTCAGCAGCTCAGCCATCAGTATCCGGCAGCACAGGAATCTTGGTACTTCACTTCGATTGATGCCGCGATTGGAGCTGTGGTAAATCAATTGGGTTTTGGCTGGTTGCCGCAGCAGCAAGTGGCACCCTTATTGGCAGATGGTACGTTAGCGAGCATTGGGATGAACAGCCGCTCAACCCCACTGTATTTTGTGCGCGATGACAGCAGTCGCCATGATCCGACCGTGCAAGCCTTGAGCGAGGCGCTGCAACAGCAGATTGATAGTCACTTGCACTAACTAGGGAAGGTAATAAGTCCCTGATGTGAGCTCATGTACTCATCCGGTTTGCCAAGGAATCGGTCAGATCATGGAACACTAACTCACATTTGCCGATAGTGAATTTTCCAGTAAAAAGGCCGTCAGTCGCGTAAAGAAATCTTCCCATCGCGGATGGATGCGATCCTTCCTTGGGCAAAACTCCTTACTGTTATCGAACTTGTTTACCCTAAAGCGGGTAATGACCGCCGTCCTTATTCATTGGAAACCCTGTTGCATATCCACTGCCTGCAGCGCAGGTACAACCTAAGCGATGGTGCCATGGAAGATGCCCTCTATGAAATTGCATCAATGCGCTTGTTTGCACATCTATCCTTAGATAGCGCCATGCCAGACCGCACGACCATCATGAATTTTCACCATCTGTTAGAGCAACATAAGCTGGCCCGTGAGATATTCAGCACCATTTACCAATGGCTCAGCGAGTGCGGTGTCATGATGTTGCAAGGCACTTTAATGGATACAACCATTATTAAAGTACCAAGCTCGACCCAAAATAAGCAAAACCAACGTGACAGCGATATGTGCCAAACTCAAAAAGGCAATAAGTGACACTTTGGGATAAAAGCCCACATTGGCGTTGATGCCAAAAGCGGCTTAACCCATAGCTTGGTGATCAACTCCGCGAATGCACATGATTTAAGTCAGTTGGACAACTTACAGCAGAGTGAAGCGCCAGTTCGGCTATGTAAAAGCCCGCTATAAAGGCTTGGTGAAAAACGATTCTTTGTCGAAATGAGCTCGTAGCCTATTCCGTAATAAATTGATTAATAGCTGGATGAGTGGTTCGACCTTGATAAACAGTCATGATAAGGGTTTTGAAATGCGGATTTTTCAGGCAATCGCGAATTCAACACAAGTGTTTTCGCCAATAGCGCAAAAATGGCTGTCAATTCTAGTGTCACCAAGGTGCTTACCTGCAACTAAAATCTATGCGTCAGCAGGCAATCGCTTCCTCTTTCGGTACTGTCAAGGTCATTGCTTAGAAGGTAGCGAGGCTGTGAGGCATTGCCCTTTTCGGTCATTGATGTCACGGTATTTTTGCCTGCTACCCGGCAGATATTGCAGCACGAAGGTTGAGCAATAAGCTTTAGCCTTTGTGGCGCGAGTGATTTAGCAAAGGGATATGTTGCGTGTGCTGAGCGCCTCTCTCAATTTCAGACGATTTCATATCGTGTTCACATATTTTTAATAAGTCATTAATGGTGGATATTAGCCCTTAGTCTATAGGTGATATGCCTCGCGGATTGCCAGGGCATAACCGAGTTCACTACCCAGGCACAATTGTGGAAGTCGTGGTGTATTTTCGGAAGTATTGCTGTGTTGTAGGCATTGGTTTCGGCTGTATCGCGTACACGCTTGAAGGGCGTGACTTAGCACAAGCCTGATATTTGCTGACATGCTTGTTGCCGCCGTCGTTTATGCCTGTGGGCACAAATGTACTTATTTGACGGCAATGTCTCACGTTATTAGCGGGCTTTGCTGCTGATTCCAGGAGGGTATATGGCATTAGGTAAAATTTGGGTTGCTCTTTCATCATTAACGGTAGTGCTGTTAGTGGCCGGATGTGATGATACCGTGCAGACCCAAAACAAGTTTTCCGCCACAGAGATTTGTAAAGCTACGATGGCGACAGCGTTACAGCATGATCTTTACCATTAGTCTGGTGGATAAAAACGGTAAGTTGGTTTACGTGTCTTACACCGATCCCACTGATTCATCGCAAAGTATCTATCGCTGTCGGCTCGATGGTGACCATGTATTGTGGGCACCAACCAAGGGGCAGTGGCAAAACCAAACAGCAGGGCAAATCTCCTATATTGCTAACTATAATCAGCTCACTATTACCGAGACGAATGCCAACGGCCAAAAGCATAGCAATCAATATAAATTATCAGAGTTAAAAAGTTCATAGGCATAGTGGGTAATTTGTCAGGCGTAAGTCGGATGCACTTACGCCTTTTCCATTACTCGCATCCGTATTGGAGCAAAGGACCATAGGCGCTGCGGTATCTATTTGCCATACAAAGGCGGTAACATTTCCTTTGTGATTGGCGGTTTATGATAGTGATAAGACTATAAAAACATTAGCAATATTCAGCGGCTTAGCGCACCCGGACAGGTTCTTTGATGGCGTTGGCCGCAAGCAAGCGTTGCAGCGCCGAGATCGCGGTGTCAGTGAGTTCATGTCCCTTAGTGAGCACCATTAAGCCTTTGGTTGTACGGATGTCTTCATCTAACACCCAGCCCGGCGTTAACTCTCGAATATACACATTGCGGACATTGGTCACGTTAACGCGAAAGTCCGCCAAGGCTTTAATAATGTATTCTGGCAACGCCGGCCGCACCGTGCGCAGGATTTCTGCTGGACGGTCGACATTTAGACGCCCCAGCGTTGCGTGACGCTCCAATTCGAGGGCGGCTCGCAACAAGTGCGCGCCACGGCAGACTTCAATGGGAGCATCAGCTGCAGCTTCCTTGGCTTGGTGGCGAATGATTTCGGCTACCAGCTCAAGACGAGGAATGCATTTTACTAAACGGCTCGCAACATCGGGATGTTCCTGTAGCAGTCTCTGCTCATCTTCAGAGAGTTTGCGCTGAGCGGCATCCGCCTGGACTATCTCCGCTGGAATGCCAACACAGCCAATTTGGCTTAACGCGGCGGCAATAGTGTAAAGCCAACCATCGGGCCAATTCAGTTTGACCAACGCGTGGCGGACACACGACTGCGCGAAAGCTGAACGTTGGAAAGCCCAAGGGGCCACCATGGCAAGCACTTCCGTTAATGTTTTAACCGAGGCTGCAAGCGTGGTGGCGAGCAACTCCTTTTCGGCACGAACAAGGCGATATTGTCTGACGGCATCGTTGATAGACGCAACCAGCGCCTCTTTGGAACAAGGTTTACAAAGGTAGCGGAAGATGGCGCCTTTGTTGATGGCCGCAATGGAAGACTCCACATCGGCTTGCCCGGTTAGTAGGATCCGCACGCTGTCCGGGGAGTCTTCACGTGCTTTTGACAGAAACGTGGCACCATCCATGTTTGGCATGCGCATATCGGAGATGATCACCGCAAAACGCTCGCCTTGGTGAATTGCTTGGAGGCCGGCTTCACCGCTGTTCGCTACCTCCACGTCAAATTCATCGAATAAGTTTCGCTCCATAGCGGCTAACACGTTGGGCTCATCATCTACGCAAAGCACGCGAGGTAAGGTTTCACTCATTCAGCATTTCCTGTGTCTGGGCCACCATTTTCTGCCATAAGGGCAGGTGGTTTAGCACACCAGTTTGTTCTAGGTAGTCAAGATCGGGGACACTGTTGTTGGCAAGACAAACCGCCACATGCACGACACCTATTACCCCGAAGGCTTTTTCTCCCGATTGCGCGGGCTGTACGTGATGTGCCACCGCTTCCACAATATCCATAGGTAGCCCCCATAAGGCCAGCAGATATGCTCCTACGGCTGCGTGAATGGGAATGTTTCCAAGAGTTGTGGCGGGTTCATAAGTGGGCTTTCTCAGTTCTGGGAGTAACAATGCAATGCGGGCAAGTAGGGCCGCAGTGGCTTCAACGCCTTGGCGGCTAGAAATATGTGCCGCTAGGTTGGATGCGAGCAGCGCGCTCTGTTGCAATTGTTCCACATAGGGGACACTCTGGGCATCGGCAAACACCTGAGAAGCCAAGACCAGTAACTTTACCTGATCCAGCCCCAATTGGGTGATGGCATTGCCGATGTCATGAATGTGGTGGCCTCTGGAGAAATAGGCAGAATTAGCAAGCTGCATGATCTTGACGCTTAAGGCTGGGTCACTGCCCAGCAGTTCTGCGATATGGCGGATCTCGCTGTTAGGGTCGGCCAGAAGACGACTTATTTCAGTGAACACTTTGGGAGCCGCAGGCAATTGGCTAATGCGGCCAACGGCGTCAACCACCGCCGGATCTTTAAACATGTTTCGTAAATCTAAAGCACTGCCCACCATCTTCAGCAGCGCTTTACTGTCATAGGGTTTAGAAACAAATCGATGGGCTACGTCCAACATCCGCAAGGTGGCATCGGGTTCAGAATAACCGGACAGAATGATCCGTATGGTGCCAGGCCAGCGTTTACGTACCTCGCTGAGCAATTCAGCACCATCCATGAATGGCATTCTCATGTCAGACACCACTACGTCAGCCGGCACTTCCCCCAGCATCGCAAGGGCTTCTTGACCGCTATTTGCGAAGCGGTATTCCCATTTGTTGTCTTGTAAGATCAAGGCTCGTTCAATACCGGATAGCACCCGACTTTCGTCATCGACAAACATCACTTGCATGCGGAGTTTTCCTCTTTATGGCAGTGAATAGGCAGTTGCATAATAAATGTTGTACCGACCCCTTCTTCGGACTCGCAACGGATCTGCCCATTATGTTTGTCTACCACGGTGGAATAGACAATGGCGAGACCTTGCCCTGTGCCTTTACCTACGGCTTTGGTCGTGAAGAAAGGATCGAAAATACGGCCACGGATCCCCGCAGGAATTCCGCTGCCATCGTCTTTGACGCGGATCTCTATATACTCGCCTTTGCGCACCGCTGATACGAGGATGTGGCCTTTTTCTCTGACCCCCTCTTGGATGGTGTCGGCGATGGCGTGGGCAGCATTTACCACGAGATTGAGTATCGCTTGCGCTATCATATCGCGCAGGCACGGCAGTTGCGGCAAGTCGTCTTCAAAGTCGGTATCAAGCTCTGCCACGTATTTCCATTCATTGCGAGCAACGGTTATCGTGGTGTTGATAACTTCGCTGACATTGATAAATTCCTTCTCGCCCTTGGATGGATGGGAAAATTCCTTCATGGCGGAAACGATTTTAGCAATGCGAGTGAGCCCCTCCAGTGATTCGTCGATGGCGCTGGGGATCTGGCTACGCAGAAATGCCAATTTAGTGCGCTTGAGCTCCGCATCGAACTGGGCGACGATAGGCTCGTCCGCCATTTTTTCCCGTGCAACCTCGGCCAGCATCAGCGCTGAGTCCAAAAGATTTAACAGCGAAACTGAGGCGGTTTTAACAAAACCGACATTGTCGGCCACATATTGGGTCGGGGTGTTAATTTCGTGCGCAATGCCTGCCGCGAGTTGGCCTATCGACTCCATTTTTTGAGCCTGCAGCAACTGAGCTTGGGTGAGGCGCAATTCGGTCAGGGCTTTTTCTAACGCATGTCGTTCATTCTCTAACTCAAGTGTCTTGCGAGCGACTACTTTCTCCAGACCCACGTTCTGTTCCAGAATAGCAAAGGGGGTGGCGTGACTGTGCATAGCCTCTTGTGCAATACGACGTTTGAGCACATCGATGGTCTTATCGCGTGCTGCGAGTTTGCGCTCGTAATAAGCGGTTAAGTCATCCATCGCCACTGCGGGAGTGTTATTTTCAAGCAAGATGTTTCCCTCCAATGGCAATTCCGGTGAATGTTTGGTTTACGTGCAAGCCGTTGTACTGCTCGCCGTAGGTGGAAAAACCCACCACTCGGTTCTGCACCATTATGTTACCAATCTGCTGCTCTAGCCCTTCCTGCTCAAACTGAAGTCGCCGTAGGATACAATCGCAGCCAATAATCACTGAAGGCTCTGGAATTGTCTCGTGGACCTTATCGAAGGCTTGTTTTAAGGTGCGCGCAGGATCTTTTGCTTTGCCGATGGCGACAATCAGACCTTCTTCTATGGCGCAATAGCATGTGAGGGACAGATCTTCGTTCCATTTTTGTATGGAACGGACATAGGGCTCGTCGCCGAAGGAAAGCACCAACGGGTTGCGGGAAAAAACGGTAGGGGTTAATTCCTGCACGGTCAGCCCCAAGGCCTCCGCATAAACCTGCGCAGCGGGCTCACCGTTTATCTCGATGATAAGTCGCTTCTCGGCATCGGCCTCGGTGATGACGAGCTCTACTTCGCCTGCTTCAAAATGCTGAACCTTGAACGAGGCGATGGGCGCATTGGTTTCGACAACGGCAAATACTGCCGCATCGGAAATGAATTTCCCATTGCCATCATAAACATAGGTTCTCTCGAATCGCAGATCATCGCCAGCGGAGCCGCCAATAATAGGTACATTACCTATCTGTTGGTAGAGGTTCGCAACAAGGCGCTCTTCTGCCATTGAGAGGCCATCAACTAACAGTAGGCTAAAACGCTGCAGATTGGGTCTGGTTACACTATCACGACGAATGGTTTCAGCAATTTCAGCCACCACTTCGGAGTACTCCGCCAAAGGTTGGATCATGAATGGCCGGGTGTGGAAGTCTGGACCCAAGCCAATACCGACCAATCCCGAATGTTGGAAGCCTTCGCTGCCAATCTGACCAGATGAAGTGCAACCTATACAGGCGCAGTTGAAGGTATTTTTCAGCTCCTGCCCCAGTATTTCTAAGTTGTAGTCTGGGGAGCAGAAAAAAATAACAGTATTGATGCCTTCGGTGCCTATTTGACGAGCAAATTCGGCAACGGCCGTGACCGGATCTGTCGACTCACTACTTGCATAATGGGGGTGAAAATTCACGACGTGTTCTCCCTTTTTTCAGTAGAAATCTTTGAGCGCGATCGTGCTAGGTCAACGTCGGTTATGGGCTCAACGCCGTGGCACACATTCTTAAAAAAGACTAGGCGTATGTGGCGCAAATGGCAAATAGAGCGTCTATGAAACAAGCTAACAGGGCTGGCTATGGTTGTTGTGTGACGGGAAATCAATAAATGAGTTTTTGTTGATTAATGGGATTGAAGAGAAAAGCTTTTAACAGTCGACATCAAGGCATGATGAATTCACTTGAAATATTGGCTTATTTCGTTGCAATTCATATTACCCAGAAAATGGAATAGATAATCACTATCATTAATATCTAAGTGAGAATACTATTTATGCCGTTATACCTCTCCGCGTCTAACACCCCATTTCGATCTCCTCGTTTTGCTAGCAGTGCGATGACGGCAGCGATGCTCAATGTGCTATCAGGTACTGCGATGGCAGCAGATTCGCCGGAGATAAAAGCCGATAAGAAAATGGCAGTTGTTGAAGTCTCCGATGACTGGATCCGTAGCGGAACATTAACAAAAAGACATGTTTCTCTGATTTATTTTTGCGGCAGATGAGCAGAGACTAAAAATTCAACAATCACGCTGCAGTGAGGTTGCTAGAGGCTATTGGTCAACATGATGCGCTTCATTGCCGTATTTTATGGAGGAGTTATGTTCACCCGCGCAACTTTAATCGGGCTGTCACCGCTACTACTGGTGAGTATGTTAGCAGGCTGCAGCAACGATAAAGGCCCATTTACCGATGCCGAGATCTGTCGTGCTTCTGTGGCAACTGCATTGAATAAAAACCCATCGATTTTTAGTGTGGATGATGTTAACGGCAAGCTGGTTTATGTTTCTTATCATGAGCAAGATAGTTGGAAGCATGATATTTACCGCTGCAAAATTGAAGGTGCCCAGGCGATCTGGGCAACCGCAAAAGGCCCGTGGAAGACCCGTGATACTGATGATCAGCTTACCTTTGTTATCAACGACGATAAGTTGACTGTTGTGGATACTGACGCTGCAGGTAAGCAAAGTAAAAAGCGCTATAAGTTTGCCCAGTTGAAAGTGGATACGCCCAACAAGAGCAGTATTACCAGCTGAGTATTGCACTAGCACATTGCTTTTCTTGTCTTGCCACGATGCAGTGGTAACACAACGGCAAGTGGGTTTGTATTTCACAACTCTTTCACTTGCTTGCTCTTTTTGTGATGAGTGTGAGTGACTGAGACTCGACAAAAATTATCGTCCTAGGCACAAACCGCCGACAAATGGCCGTTGTGTCTGATTAGTTATACCACTCAAACGGGCAGCTTGAGTGCAACTATTGCGTTTGAACGGCGAGCGCATTCGCTGCGGTTTACCGACAAAAAAGTCACGGTTTCTCATGAGACATTTTGGTTACCACTGCAACGTCATAACGAATAAGTCCCAAGGTATCTGTAGACGCGTGGTTGTCTAGCTTACTGATGCCAGAGGTGGTGCTCACTTAAGTTTCAGAATGTGACTTTTTTAAATAAACCATCAGGCAAAAGCCGTTAGATTAGCTAGCACATTGGTTGATGATGACAAGGCGTCGATATGAAATCTTGGTTAACAGGCTGCCTGCTTTTTTGGGCAATGCTAACTCCAGCAATGGCGGCGACAGTTACGCAAGAAGCGACCATAATCGCCCATGAACAAGCGGCTCTGGCTTTATGGGAAAGTGGTGATCCATCTGGATTCCTGCAACTGGCGGCTGACGATGTGGTGTACTTCGATCCCTTTTTATCGCAGCGGCTGGATGGTAAAGCGGCGCTGACCACTTACTATGAAAAGCTGCGCGGCAAAATACATGCTGATCATTATCAGATGCTCAATCCCAAAGTGCAGTTGCTTGGCGCTGCCGCCGTGCTGACTTTTAACTTCATCTCAACCAATGCCAAAGGTAGCCATTATTGGAACTGTACTGAAGTTTATCGACAAACAGCCAGTGGCTGGCAGATCATTCAGACACACTGGTCGTTTGCCAAAGCGCCGTAGTAATCGACTATGGCTCGAGGCGGTACCCGTCAATCAATACTGATGACAGTTTAGGTATCACTTCTTCACTGGCTTGAGTTGGCAATGGCTGCTTGCTAAGTTCGTTTGCTCTAAAGGTGAGAAATACTTGGCTCGTATTTTGGGAAACATTACATCGGCGAGAGACTTTAAGCGTTGATTATTAATCTGTGTTCTTTTATAAATAGGGATCTTAATTGGATCGAAACTAGATAGTAAGGATAATTCTTCGGTAATATTATAATTTTTTAAAAGAACCTCAGTCATATGTTTGCGAATTAATTCATTCCACTGTGATTTATTACCCCAATAATGTAAAACATACTTATCTGCAAATTTGCAGTCTAATTTTGTTTGGGCGACAGCAGAAATAGCCAATTGTTCTACAACTCCTTTTTTTTGCAAGTTGCGACACATTTGATCGCATGCAGTAATGGCCTGATGCAAGATGTCGTTGGCCTGTGATGCGGGAAGCCCAACGACGCCTGAATTATACATATAAGTTTTGTCGTTAATTTCAATGTTGGCGAATTTTTTATATTTTAAAGGCGACCAAAGTGAATTATCACGGTTTTTTGCCAGTAAACCTTCATTACAGTGAAAAATAGCATGTCCTTGTCGCAGTGCTGTAATTAATGTATCAGGTGCGGCGTAATGGAAAGTATCCGAATCAAAGAACAGAATATCTGTATCGGGGGATACCTCTGTTAATAGTTTTAATGCTTTTAGTTTAATCCGGAAATGATAGTCATATTGACCACTCCAGTCGGTAATGTTCTGTGAGGTCATAACAGTAATATGACAATATCCCGAAAGTCTAACAAAATATTCTGGGCTATCCGTTAAAATATGAATATCAAATTTTCGGGTGTCATATTTTAGTAAAGATAAAATTGAAAAGTATAGTTGTTGACATATTTCAAGTTTCTTTCCATATGCAACATAGCAGATACTAACTTTGTTATTCACAAAAATCTCCATATAAAACAATCAAATCCATGTATAATTGCTAATCTTCCATCATAAGAAAATGGTGGGTCTGTGTTCTCCCCCATTTTTATGTATGTCTGAATATCTCGTTGAACGATATTATTGACAACAAATCTTAGCGAATGCTTACCCTCAGAACTTTTCTAGGGTCACAGTTGTACTGGTATAACAACCGCACGATTGTGAGGTTGCCACCCTTGGGTTTGGCCGCTAGCATACTTAACGAATTGTGGTTTATCAAGACGTTATCTGCCTGAGTTCAAAATCATGGCGTGCATACATGTCGCTTATTAAAGGTAAATATTTGCTGGTGGCAGCACGGTAGAGGCTTTATCGCCAGTAATTCTGCCGTGAGTAAGGTAATGGCTATTGGGTCATTGCTGTCGTGTTTTTTGTAGCAACATTGGTGGTAACTCACTGTATTGCTTTGGCGTTTATCAGATGATCGGATCAAAGATAACCGCGAACAATGATAATCGAGGTGGTAGTTGGACGATATTCTAAATGCGCAGCGGCAACACTGGGACAATAGCTTTAGCCGCAACAGCGATATGTTTGGCGGTGCCGCTAGCGCACCGGCACAGTGGGCGGCGGTACGCTTGCAGCATGAAGGGAAGTCGCAGTTGCTGGAACTGGGCGCAGGTCAGGGGCGTGATACTTTGTTTTTTGCCGCTAATGGCTTTGCTGTCAGTGTGCTGGATTACTCTGCCAGTGGTGTCGCAGCCATCAATGCCAAGGCTGAGCAAAATGGGTTGGCGTCACGGATTAACCTGACATGTCATGATGTACGCCTGCCATTACCGTTAGCCGATAATAGTGTCGATGCATGTTTTTCGCATATGCTGTTTTGTATGGCACTGACAACGGGGGAGCTGCAACAGTTATCCCGTGAAGTCTTGCGGGTGCTGCGTCCAGGCGGTTTGCACATTTATACCGTGCGCCACACTGGCGATGCTGATTACGGCCGAGGCATCCATCGCGGTGATGATATGTATGAAAACAATGGTTTTATTGTGCACTTCTTCAGTCGCGACAAGGTCGCGCTGCTGGCGCAGGGATACCAGGCAGCGGCAGTAGAGGAGTTTACTGAAGGACGTTTGCCGCGGCGTTTGTTTAGGGTGACGCAGCGTAAAACCTGATCATAGCGTTAACCGTTTGCCACCATTGAGATACGTGGTGCAAGCAACACGCAACAGTGACGTGAAATTCCCTATGTCGCCGCGTTTCAGTAGTACTTCCCGGTGGATGCGGGTGAGAAATTCTGCCACCGAAATGCTGGCGTCTTTGGCAATATCTTCAATCACTTTCCAAAATACTGCTTCGAGGCGAATGCTCGTGACCACGCCATCAATCCGCACTGAGCGGGATTGCAGTTCAAACAGTTCGGCTTCTGTGCCGGAATAGATTTCACACATATTGCGCCCCCAAACTGGCCGGAAGCTCCAGCCTAATCTGGGGGCGGCAAATGTCATTACCCCTTTAGTCTAAGCTAGCAGTTTGTTGAACTGCGCTAGCCAAGCGGGATGCGCAGGCCAGGCTGGCGCGGTCACAAATAAACCGTCAGTAACGGCCTGATCGACTTCGATGTTGGCATATTCGGCACCAGCTAATGCCACTTCTGGCGCACAGGCGGGATAGGCGGAGATTTTCTTGTCTTTAATGACCTTGGCAGCCGCCAATAATTGCGCGCCGTGACAGATGGCGGCAATCGGTTTCTGCTGCTGGGCAAATGCTTGCACCAGCGCGATGACTTGTGGATTGAGCCGCAGATATTCAGGTGCACGACCGCCTGGCAGTAATAGTGCATCAAAATTATCGGCGTTAGTGCCAGCAAAATCGGCATTCAGTGCAAACAGGTGGCCCGGTTTCTCCGTATAGGTCTGGTCGCCTTCAAAATCATGGATAGCCGTTTTTATCTTGTCGCCGGCTGATTTCTCGGGACAGACCACACTCACCTGATGGCCCACCATGCCAAGTGCCTGAAATGGCACCATAAGTTCATAGTCTTCTACAAAATCACCGGCAATAATTAATACCTTAGCCATGTCGTTCTCTCCTTGTCGTTACGATTGTATCAACTTACCAAGTTCTATGGCATCCGTGGTAGTAAGAGGTTACTACAGATATTTTACTTTGGGTGACATTTTGTCCTGCGACTTTGCTCTGGCTGTAGCCATCTAAAATAAGTCTCAGTGGATATGTCATCAGCAAACCACATTGGCGGCAGATGCATTAGTCGGTGGCGGCGCACGCTCTGGCGTTCCATCGTTCCCAACAAAGAGTTGATGCAGGGTATTTGCTGGCTTTATCGCTGTTATTACCTGGCGATGGCGACTTGCGGGGCGCGGAGCTTCCTAGTGGCGCTGGTCTTGAACTGGCAGCAGAAAGGTACAGCAAAACTCGCTGACTTTTATCAGCAGCACCTTGAAAATGGCCAAATAATACCCAGATTTATAATGTTACAGCCAGTCTTCACAATGACTGAAGTTGACTGCATTTATTCACTTCAAACAGGCTTGGAGCATTATGGCGTTCAAAGATTATTATCAGATCCTGGGCGTCGCCCGTGACGCCACAGATAAAGACATCAAGCGGGCGTACCATCGCCTTGCCCGTAAATTTCACCCTGATGTCAGCAAGGAAACCGATGCAGAGTCGCGCTTCAAAGAGGTAAAAGAAGCCTACGACGTGTTGCACGATGCCCAGAAACGTGAGGCTTATGACCAATATGGCGCCGACTGGCAGGCTGCACAGCAGGCAGAAGCACAAGGTTTTCACCACTATCAGTATCAGGGCAATAATAGCGCAGGTGAGCAGCCGTTCGATTTTGATGATATTTTCCAGTCGATGTTTGGTGGCCGCGCGCGCACCCAAAGTGGCGGTCGTCATTCTCGGGCTCATTTTGATTTTCCTGGCGAGGATCTGCGAGCACGGATCCAGATCGATCTGGAAGACAGTTATCGTGGTACAACCCGTACTATTACTCTCGGCAGTGACAGCGGCGGTCAGGCTCGTACCCTGAACGTGCGTATTCCTCGCGGTGTCATGCCGGGGCAACACATCCGGCTGGCGGGGCAGGGCAATCCCGGCATGGGGAGCGGTGCTAATGGTGACCTGTTGCTGGAAGTTTCCTTCCGACCCCATCCGTTGTATCGAGTAGAAGGTCGCGATGTTTACCTGACTTTGCCGGTAGCGCCTTGGGAAGCTGCGTTGGGGGCAAGTGTTACTGTGCCATTACCGGAAGGCAGTATCGACTTGAAAATCCCGGCCAACTCGGCCAATGGTCGGCGCTTACGTTTGAAAGGCAAAGGGATCCCCGGCAAAGTGCCTGGTGACTTTTATGTGGAGTTGAGTGTGGTATTGCCAGCATCCAATAGCACTGCGGCCAAACAGGCCTACAACACTTTCAAGGAGACATTGGATTTTGATCCTCGGGCAAATTGGGGGAGCAGGGCATGAGCAAGGAATTATTGACACTATATGCGGCTGAAGTATTGGATGAGCATTGTAAATTGACGCTGGCGCAGCTATGTCGCGCCAGCCATTTGGCCCCAGAACAGATTTTCGAACTGGTGGAATACGGTGTGGTTGAGCCTTATGGCAAGCGACCAACGCACTGGCGTTTTAGCGGTGTGGCGTTAACGCGGATCCATCGGGCACGCCGTCTAGAACAGGATTTAGGCTTAAATACCGCTGGGGCGGCATTGGCGCTGGATCTGCTAGATGAACTGCAGCAGTTGCGGGCGCGCATTCGGCGGTTGGAGGGCCAGGATGATTGATCCAGTACGCTGGCAGCAGCATTCACAACGTAATTTCTGGCATTCGGCGTTGCTGTTATTGGGAATGGCGGGATTTATAGCGCTGCTGGGCTGGTTATTGGCTGGCAGCGGCGGCTTATTGCTGTTGCTGTTGGGTGGGCTGCTGTTGTGGGGGCTTCGTCGTTCGATATCGCCGTTGACCGTGATGCGACTGTACCGCGCTCGTCCGTTAATGCCTCAGCAATTCCCAGCACTGTGGCAGCTGTTGCAGCAGTTGTCTCAACGTGCTGGATTAACGCAGGTGCCGCAACTTTTTCTGCTCCCTGGGCCGTTATTGAATGCTTTTGCCATCGGTAGCCAGCAACGGCCGTTGATTGCCATTACTGAAGGTGCCTTGCAACAGCTTGACTGGCGTGAGTTAGCCGGCGTGTTAGCGCATGAGATCAGCCATATTCGTAGCAATGATCTGCAAGTGATGGCACTGGCGGATACATTGAGCCGTGGGACATCGCTGCTAGCAACCATGGGACAGCTATTACTGCTGCTCAATTTGCCACTGATTATGCTGGGGTTTGCCAGCATTAATTGGTGGACAATCTTGTTACTACTGGTGGCGCCGATGCTTAGCGTGCTGGCGCAACTGGCGTTATCCCGCACTCGTGAGTATGAAGCGGATTTGAATGCGGTGCAGTTGACAGGTGATGCCGATGGGCTCGCCAGTGCTCTGGTGCAAATTGAGCAGCAACAGCAAAACTGGTTGCAGCGGTTGTTGCTGCCAGAATCGGTAATGTCCTTGCCATCGGCGCTACGCACCCATCCGCAGACTCGCGAACGGATCTTACGTTTACAGGCACTCAAACAGCAGCCTTGGTTTTACCAGCATAGGGTGTTACCGCCTTTGTTTCACCGCCCCTATGATTAAGTGTTATCGGCACTGCCGTGGTGAGTGGTGACTCAATCAATCGTATTTTTCTAATTAAATATGTAACAAATTTGATACAAATCAGATAAACGACATATTTATCGTGCAAGACTCTACCTTCACATCTGTGTTACGCAAAACGGCCTGTGGAGGATACAACATGAGTTATAGGCATTGGCTAACCATGTCAGCATGTGCATTGCTGGCAGCTTGTGGTGGTAGCAGCAGCGATCCGGCCCCAACCCCGCAACCCTCGGAAACTGGTACATTATCATTGGCAGTCTCTGATGCACCAATGAGCGGAGTTACTGCCGTTGGGCTACATCTGCACGAATTGGTGATGACCGACAGCAATGGCGTGGAACACCGTTTTTCATTAGGTGATATGACCATGAATTTGCTGGATTATCCTGGCAAACTCAGTCACACCGTGGTTGATAATATGGCGTTGCCTGTCGGTAGCTACCATAACGTTTACATGACCGTGGTTCAGGGCGATGGCAACAACGGTTGTTATGTGGAAGATGGGCAGGGGCGTCATGCCTTACAGGTACAAGACGGTCAATTACCACTGATGGACTTCAGCGTGGCGTCTGGTCAGCACTACGGTTACACCATGGAAGTGGATCTGTATCTGGGGCTGCAACACGACAACCAGTATGACTACAGCTTGAACCACGATGGCATGTGGGCGGTCAACAACATGTCAATGGGGCATTTATTAGGTGAGATGGACCCTCAATGGGTGGCGCAATGCGAGGCCGACAATGCCGCATTGGCACCCGTGGGCAGCGTATTTACTCATCTGGCATATCTTTACCCGGCAACTGTGACTAGCATGAGCCAGATGGCGGATGTGTCTGCAACCCCGGCAACTGGCCGTACTGCGCCGATTGCGGTGGCACCGCTGCGCCAGGATGACCAGGGCAATTGGTACTTTGGCATGGGCTTTTTACCTGCTGGGACTTACCGGGTCGGTTATAGCTGTTTAGGCCATTTGGATGATCCACAAGTGGATGATACGACGAACGGCTCCTTTAGCATGTATGCCGATGCTGGCAGTGTCACCATCGATGCCGGAACAACTGGCGGTACCGAAACCGTCCATCGCTGTGGTATGGGCAATGGCGGGCACCACGGCGGATAACCTTTGCAGTTACGCTGGAAGCACAGCATTAGCTGTGCTTTTTTGTGCAAAGTACGCTCAGAAGTTGTTGTCGTTATATACCAGCAACTGATGGATGGTGTGCAGGGCTGCATCCAGTTTTACCAGACGGGTTTGTTGTTGCAGTAAGCTGAGAAATGCCTGCGCGTCTTCTAGCCCTAGCGGGCAAGGGACATTGGCAAAATCGCTGTCGGCCACCGTTAGACACAACTCGGCTTGCGAGTTGAACTCCAGATTGAGCTTACGCAGTTTTTGCCCTAACTGCTGAAGTTGTTCGACCACGGCGGGTTTGAAAAATTTGGCCGCTGTCATTTCTGACCCGGCTAACACTTTGAATTGTTTTCGAAACTCCAGCGATGCCGGTTCCCATTTTATGCCACGTTGGCCACTATTGCTGTAACCGAGGATGTTGAGATCGCGGGTAAAACCAAAGGACATTATGACGCCATATCGGTGGTAATGGCTGTAGGTGGTACGGGTGTGACTGCGGCCTTTGCTATCAGTGGTGGTCGTCGTGTGTTTATCCACGTAATGAAAATCGAACAGCTGATAGTCAAACTGATGCTGTTCGCCCTGATAATGCCCTTGGCATAACCAGTCAATGCTGCGCTTATGGTTGCCGCGATTGAACTCACAAAAACGCCGCTCAAATTCACGGGCTTTGGTTTCTGGCTGACAGGATAATTCTTGTAATTGATTATCTAACAACAGATTTTTATGCCAGATGGCATCAACCAGCCCTTTGAGCCGTTGATAGCGGGAGAGCAACAACCAGATACCGATAACTGTTAGCAGTACAAATGGTGACCAAGGGCCAAAGGGGAGTTGATATAGCGGACGAATGAGCCACCACAGGCCATTTAACATGTCAGGCGGCAAGGCATTGAGCTGACCACTGTCCAGCAGCCATAGTAGCAGCATGAGCAGCAGTCCGCCAAGCGTCATGCTCCAGGGCCAACGGTTGTTGTAGCGGATCGGCCCGTGAAAATTGAGTGCAGGTTGCAAGAGGGCATACAGGCTAGTTTCATCATCAACGCCAGCGAGTGATTGCTTCATGCTCCGTAGTAGCTGATCGATTTTTTGGTTATTAGAGGTGGTCATGGTGGTGATTAGTCAGACGTATGGCCTGATCCTGCAGATAAGCGAAACACTGGCCAGCACAGCGCTGGCCACAGGATAACGATGGGAAAATCATCACAATCTCAAAAATTGGGCTTATATTCGAATCCAGCTGATGCTTCGCTGTCATCGAAAGTGTCTAGCCGATGCTTGTGCGTAAACATGTTGTTTACCATGCTGTTGGGAAACACCTCAATGCCGGTGTTGAACAGTTCCACATTACGGTTAAAGATGCGTACTGCCGCGCCGATGTTTTCTTGCTGCTCGGTGATTTCATGCATCAGTTTGCTAAACAGTTCATTGGCCTTTAACTCCGGGTAGGCCTCAACAGCAATATTTAATCCCTTCACGACCTCGCTCATATGGCCTTCAGCTTTAGCCAAGCTTTTAGTGTCAATGGTGTCACTGGAAAGCGCTGCCAAGGAACTGCGCAGTGCGGTGACTTTTTCCAGCAAGCTTTTTTCATATTCACTGTACTGCGCCGCAACTTGCTCCAGCGATGGCAGAATCTTGTTCTTTTGTCGCTCTTGCGCAATGACATCGCTCCAAGCGCGCTGCGTGGCGTTATAACGGCCAATAATACTATTGTGGATCACGATAACTGCCAGCACTGCTGCCGCAAGTAAAATGACTAACACGAGCAGAGAACTCATTTTCTTTCCTTAAAAATGTGGATGTCGTAACTGCGGCTTACTGTAACAGATTGCACGTCAATTATTGAATCCGTATTCACTAACATATTGAATCTCTTCTGTTGTAGCGATAGTTTAAGCAAGAGAAGCCGTTACAGCACAAAATATCAGGGAGTCGATACCATGTTAACTACTGTGCCGTCAAAGACGCCGGGAGCCGAAATCTTACTGGTGCAGTCGCGTTGGCAAAATATCTGTTATCGCGGTGCATGGCTGCTGGAAAAGTTCTGGCTAATGTTATTCGGGGCAGTGACTGTCGTGTGTTGGCATTACCCGCTGTTTTTGTTGCTAACATGGGTGCTCCCAGTAGCCAGCATGCTGGTGCTGTTTGGCGTCATCACGCTCTGGCTGATGCTGTTTAACCGCGGTGATGGCAAGCTGATAGAGTTTGGCGTGCGTCTGGATAATGCCGGTATCTGTATTATTCGCTATGGTGAACCGCAATTTATTGCCTGGTCGGAACTGCAAGCATATCGCCTCGAACCCGGCTTATGCTGGCCTCGGAAATTTCAACTTAAACTCCGCGATGATAGCGTGGTGGAATTTGGTTACTTGTGCTTGTCTAAACGCCAACGCCAGCAGTTGTGTCACGAGTTGTCTTGCCGCTTGGGGCAACCACTAGACAGTTTATCTTAGGTTAGATTGAACCCAGTTACGAGCCAATGGTCAGACACTTCAACAACCGTTAATGGTACTGCCTGCCAATTGACTGAAGGAACTACACTATGCGCAATTTTGTCGGTAAATTGCTACGCGAGAATCGCTCGTTACTACTGTTCATTTTACTGATGTCGGTGTTCCGCAGTGCGGTGGCCGACTGGAATACCGTACCCACAGGGTCAATGAAACCCACTATTGTTGAGGGCGATAGAATCTTAGTGGACAAAGCTGCCTATGATATCCGCCTGCCCTTTACCCATATCTCGCTGGTAAAACTGGCCGACCCGCAGCGTGGTGACATTATTGTGTTTGACTCGGCGGCCGCAGATAAAAAGCTGGTTAAGCGCGTGGTTGCTGTTCCGGGGGATGTAGTCGCGATGGATCATAACCGTGTGTACCTTAACGGTAAGGCACTCAGTTATCATGCGCTCAATGGCGATAACACCACCACTGATGTGCAAGAAGACTTGGCAGGCATTAAACATCTGATCCGCATTCACAATGATGGCTCTACACTGTCTAGCTTCCCTGCGGTGACTGTGCCAGTTGGCTATTATCTAGCGCTCGGTGATAACCGCGATAACAGCGCTGATTCCCGGGTTATCGGTTTTATTCCGCGACAGGAGATTGTTGGACGTAGCCGTAGCGTGGTGATGTCACTGAACTACGACAATTACTATCTGCCACGGCCAGAGCGCTTCTGGCATACGCTTTGAGGCATTGGTGGTTTCAGTCAATGCCTGATAAATTACACAGGTGCCACGCCAACACTATGTTTTTAGACGTTGATGGTGATTCAGTGGCGTTATCATCACCAACGTTGAGCTTTAAACCTTGTGTCGGGAGCCTGTGTCAGCCACTGCGGCGTGGTGTCTCAGGCGGTATCAACCGTTAAAACTTGTACTTAAGCGACAAGGTCACATTCCTTGGCTCCGCGTAGGCGAGTTGGGTGTAGAAACCAATCTGGCTGTAATAGGTTTTATCGAACAGGTTGTCGATATTTAACTGGGCTGATAGATTCGAATTGATGTCATAGCGTGCCATCAAATTTACCAGCGCGTAGGCACCCTGAGTTACACGTTCGTTCATTCCCGTGCCTTCATTCGTAACATCGGTATAGCTCTCACCTTCCCAGTTAACACCGCCACCGACAGTTAAACCTTGCCAGTGATAGGTTGTAAATAGACGGAATAGTTTGTTAGGGAAGCGGGTGTTTACCGCATTGGATTCACCATCGCCATTTTGTTCAGACGCGTCGAACTGGGTGTAATTGGCGCTGATTTTCCAGTTGTCGGTGATATCGCCCACCATCTCCAGCTCGAAGCCTTTGCTGGTAACCCCTTTCGCTGCTCGGTAGGCAATGAGTTGTTCGTCAGTGGGGATAAAATCAGTGTCTTCGACAGCGTAATTTTCCTGCTCGGTGCGAAACAGCGTGACAGTAAAATGTAAGGCATCATCAAAAAACTGACTTTTAACGCCGACCTCGTAGTTAATGCCTGTCAGCGGATCCAAATAACTGCCTTTGGCATCCTTGGCGTCCTGAGGCTGAAATATTTCGGTGTAACTGGCGTACAGTGTATAGTTTTCCGTCAAATCGTAGAGGGCACCAAAATAAGGCACCACCACTCCGTTGTTGCCGTAACTATCATCTGTCAGATGGTCAACACGTTCCCAGTCGGCGATACGGCTACCCGCAATGACCTTGAAATCGTCAGTGAGCCATAGCCTAGTCGCCAAATAATATCCGGTTTGCTTGGTCGATTCTTTTTGAAAAGGCGCACGATTATCCCAACTCGGTTCCGCGTAACTACCATCCCATTCGAAAAAATTGCCCACATCGGCAGCTTCGCTGTGAGTGTAATTGTAGTAGTCAAAATCCTGCTTACTGTGGGTGATACCCAACACCAGCTCGTGCTCGCGGCCCAAGAGTGCGTACTGCCCGGTTAAACGGACACCAAAATCATCCTGCACACGTTTATTATCATAGCGGGCAGGCGATGCTCCCATCCCCATGCCGGTTTCACGGTCTGGTAAGCCATACAGGTACAGCAGCTTCATATCTGAGCTACTTTGCGTGCGATTGTAATTGAAGCGGGCGGCCCAATGGTCATTGAATTGATGTTTAAGATTCACAAAGTAGGTTTTATGCTTGGTTGCCCATGAGGTCCAGTTGGCCCCCACGGTTTTAGAACGATCCCAATCGGTACGACTGCCATCACTAAAGAAAATCGGCAGTCCACCCCATTGTGACGCGGTGGGATCGTTATCTTGATAACTGGCCCCCACACTCAGCAGTGTCTGCTCGGTTATATCCGCATCCACCACACCATAAAGCACCGATTTTTTATTACCAGCGTAGTCCACGTAAGAATCGCCGTCTTCATAGACCATCACGGTACGGCCGCGAATGGAGCCGGATTCATTCAGTGCATTACTTAAATCTACTTCCGCGTGATAGGTATTCCAGCGGCTGGCACTGACTGATGCGTAACCATCAAACACTGCACTATCGGCATGTTTACGTACTAGATTAATGGATGCCGACGGTTGCCCGGCACCGGTTAACAAGCCGGTGGCGCCACGCACAATTTCTACACGCTCATAAAGTGCGGTATCGGTTTGGGTTTCACCTGCACTTGAACCACCTGACCAGTTCACCGGAATACCATCAATTTGATAGTTATCAATGTCAAAACCGCGTGAGGAAAAGGAGTTGCGGGAACTGTCAAAGGCTCGCGATGAAACACCAGCGGCACTATTGACAACATCGGTGAGTGAACCCAGTCCTAAATCAATAATCTGCTGATCGGTGATAATACTAACGGACTGTGGGGTTTCCTGTAGCGTCAGTCCTAACCCGGTAGCGGTATCCAATTTATCATTAACGATGTATTTCCCTTCCACCAGAACCACTTCAATATCTTTCTTTTTATCCTCCCGTTGCTCCTTATCTGGCTCTTGTCCAACCGCCAGATTACTGCTGAGCAATAGCGAAATGGCAAACGAAACAAGAGAAAGCTTATGGGGGCATTTGCATGTAATAGAATGAGGACTCATAGCAGCTGGTGTTTTAGTACAAGTTTTATCCATCGGAACTTTCCTTTCATTACCTGTTTCGTCTGGGTTCATATCCAAATCAATCAAAGAGCAAAATGTGCATTCAACTCATTCACTTGGATTATCAAGGAGCAAATCATACACAATATTAAATAAATATTAATGATAATTATTATCATTTGTGATCATTGTCCAGGTTATCGCATCTGAGGTGTCACAAGGGCGTTGGCTAGGTCTTATGGCGGTAATGATTCATGACCAGCGGACGAATAACACTGTCGGGTGATGGTGGACAGATCAACGCGCCACGAGATCTGTCGCGGCCCTCAAAGCTGATAGATATGTTTTGCGCTAAGGGCTTGAGGTTTTGCCTGATGGTGAAAAAGAATGAATGCTTTCATATCGGCTGTGGGGTAAATAAAAAGCCGCCGATTGATGATGCGGCGGCTTTGCTATTGTCAGTGAGTTTGGTGTTTTAAAAGGTATATTTAACGCTAATTGTGGCGGTTCTTGGCTCGCCGGGTTGTGTCCATAACGCGGCGTAAGAGCTGACAAAGTAGTGCTTATCCAATAAGTTGTTGATTGAGGCATTCACTTGCCAGTTTGCCCCGAGGTGTTGTGTGGCAAAGATACGCACCAAGGTGTATTCCGGCAGTTCATAGTCTGGCGATACACTATCACCTAACCGTTTATCCACATAGGTGGCGTTGATGCCAGCTTTAGCACTATGACTAAACAGGGTAAATTCCTGTGTCAGTGTTAGGTTCAGTTTGTGTTTGGGAATATTCACTAAACGGCTCCCGGCCGGAATATTCACGCCCCAGTCAGGGTTGATAACATCGTTTTCAGTTTCTGCGTCGGTGTAGGCATAAGCCAGTGCTAATTGGGTGCTGTCTGACAACCAGGCATTGAGGTCGAGTTCTATGCCGCGGCTGTGGGCTTTACCTAAGGCGGCGGTGTATCCGGTGTTGACGGGATCTGCCGCCAGAATGTTAGATTTTTCAGCGCGGAACAACGCCAAGGTGCCAGTTACATTGTTGTCAAGGAGTGCGAATTTGACCCCGGTCTCCCACGATTTACTGTTTTCCGGATCAAACGGGATACCGTTAACATCGGTCCCGGAGTTAGGGCTGAAGCCTTCGGCATAACTGACATACAAACTGAGGTTATCGTCAGCCTGAAACACCAGCCCTGCGCGGGGATTGGTGGTGTTTTGGCTTTGGTGGGTCACGCTGCCATTCAGACTATTGGCAATGCGCTGTTCGAAGTGATCAAAGCGCATGCCCAACAGCATTTTCCATTGCGTCGTCAAATCCAGTTGGTCTTGCAGATAAACGCCAAACGCGCGCTGTTTTTCGTGGTCATCATTTGATATTGGCATTGCAGGTGGCGTCTGTCCGTAAACGGGGTGGTGAACGTCGATACTGTAAGTGTCGTCGCCAGGGGCCACGCGCCAGCGTCGTAAGAAGGAGTCTAACTGATAATGGTAGCCATCGGCTCCCATCAGCACATGGTGCTTAACACCTGCCTGAAACGTACCACTTAATTCAACTCTGGCTGACAGATCTTTGGCATCGTAGTCGCGCCAGCGCCGTTGTCTTGAAAGTGTGGTGCCGTCTTGGTATAGCAGTTGTCTTGAGGCCGACAATTCGGTATCTGAGGAATAGCCTTCCAGTGAAGAGTCTCGGTACCCCACACCTGTTAGTAATTGCCAGTTGTCAGCCAGTTCGTGCGTCAGACTTAACTGGTGGCCGATTGCCTGCACATGCATCGGGCCGTCAGCGGGCTCGCCATAGAAGGTTTTCCGATTGACTTGACTAAAGTCGTTATTCAGGACTACAACGCCACGATCAAACGGGATCTTTTGATCCAGCAGTTCCAGTTCGTAACTCAGCTTGGTGTGGTCGCTGATCACATAATCAATCGAAGGGGAAAAGAACCATTTCTTGGCATGGATGGTATCGCGAAAACTTCCATTATCTTCATAGGCCCCGTTAACCCTGAATGCCAACTGGTCGGTGATGGCATTGGTGTAATCGGCCTCAGCCCGATAATGGTCATAGCTGCCAGCGGAAACCTGCAGGTAACCTGCGGGAGAAAATTGGGGCTTTTTGGTGATGATGTTGATAGTGCCTCCCGGTTCACTGCGACCATAGAGCGCCGAACCTGGACCTTTCAGAATTTCGATGCTCTGAATATTTACCGTATCGCGTCTGCCACTGTAGCCGCGACCGGCACTATAACCATTGATCAGATATGCGCCTGGCAGATTCTCGCCCCCAGCAAATCCGCGTATAGCAAAACTGTCCCATAAGCCACCCAGCGTATTTTGGCGGACAATGCTGCTCGCCAGATCAATGGTGTTTTGGAAATCGGTTATTGCTTGGTCTTCCAGAGTGTCCGCCGAGATCACGGCCACGGATTGTGGCAGGGCATTCAGAGGCACATCACCCCGAAAAGGCATGCGCTGCGAGACCACACTGATGCGTTCAATATTGCTGTTGTCTGCGGCAGTCTGTGCCGTAGCACTATTGGCGGCTGTGTCCGCATGACTGATGACCGGCAGGCAACACAGCAGTATCGCGCTGCTGATGGTGCCAGATAAACGAGGGGTATTAGTCGCAGTGATTGATGACATTTTCACGGGCGTAATCCTGAAGATAGATAATCTGGTCGCAGACTTTTTTGAGCTGTGTTTCATCGTGACTTATCAGTAGCAATGCACACTGTTGCTGGCGGGCGGCCTTGACCAACAACTGAATTATTTGTTTGGCAGTAATGGGATCGAGCCTAGAAGTTGGCTCGTCGGCCACTAACAGTTTTGGTGACAGCAGCATTGCTCTCAATAACGCAATGCGTTGTAACTCGCCACCGCTAACATCGTGGCTGCTGCGTGTGAGTAGGCTGGGCGACAGCGCTAGCGCTTGCAATAATGGCGGGATCTGTTCGGCCTGTAGTCCATGGCGGCGCACCACATCCGCCAACAATGTCTGTAACGATGCGGCGGGGCTGAAGCTGCTGGGGGGATCTTGGTACAGTTTCAGCTTCTGGTGCCTTGGAATATCGGCATGCCACTCAATGTTGCCCGAGTTGGGGGCTAACAAGCCCAGCAGCGTGTCGCCCAGCGTACTTTTGCCACAGCCACTATCACCATAAAGGCCGATGATTTCGCCGTGATGGACGGTGAAAGACAGATGACGAAACAGTGTTTTGCCATTGCGTTGTTGGGCCAGATTGCGAATAGTCAGCAAGGGCTGATGACACTGCTGAGGGAGAACGTCAGACCAGTAGCAAGGGGCCGCCGCAATCAGTTCTTGGGTGTATGCGGCAGTTGGTGTCGTTAACACTGCACTGGCACTTCCTTGTTCTACAACTTTGCCATGGCGCATGACGATAATGCGTCCACCTAACTGCTGTGCAACCGCGACATCGTGGGTAATGGTCAGTAAACCACCATTCTCTGTCTGCGATTTCAGTAATTGCACAATGCCGTCGCGCTGACCGGTATCCAACCCTTTGGTGGGTTCATCGGCAATAATCATGCGGGCGCCAGCAGCCGTGGCGGCAGCAAACGCTAAACGCTGGGCCATGCCGCCGGATAACTGTGATGGCAATTTATGTTGAATGTCGGCTAATCCCAACTGCTGCAGCTGAGTTTGTGTGGCTTTTTGCGCTGCTGCCGCTGAATATGCCAGTACTTCCCGGTAGACTTCGGCAACCTGTTCGCGGCCTTGCATCACCGGATCGAGTGATTGCCACGGTTCCTGCGGCAGCATTGACAGCTGGCGCCCCCAGTAGTGTCGGCGTTCCTTTGCTGTCATACATTGGCCGTTAAGCGCAATGTCGCCTTGGCAGCTCAGCCCCGCCGGTAATATGCCCATAATCGCTTGCGCTAACAGACTCTTACCTGATCCTGTTTCGCCAAGAATGGTCAGTGGTTCCCCTTGTATTAGTGTCAGTGACAGTGAATCTACCAGCGTTTCGCTGGCTGAGCGGATACTCAGGTTCTTAATGGATATCAGTTCATTCATGCTTTTTGACCCGCCAGCAGATTAAAGCCAAGCACCATTAGCAGCAGGATGCACAGCGGTTGTAACAACACCCAAGTGGCGTCTGCAAAATAGGGGAATAGCTCGACAATCATCAGCCCTAGCTCAGCTGTAGGTGGCTTAAGTCCGGCATAAACAAAACCGGTGGACGCAATCATCAAAATGGAGGTTGCGGCACCGAAGGCGGCCAGTGTCAGCACATTCCCGGAAATTGCCGGCCAGATATGGCGACGAAACTGATACCAGCGACCAAAACCTAACATCATTGAGGATTGCAATTCTGGCCCGTTGACAAGGGGTTGGACGGTCGCACGGACCACGCGGAAATATTCCACCCAGAGCGTTAAAGAAATCCCTAGATACAGCATGGTAAATGACCCAGGGGCTAATCCTGCCACTAACAGCACCAGCACCAATCCGGGCAATGACATGACGGTATTGGCGATAAAATTGATAACAGCATCAATCCGTTGGCTGCTCCAAGCCGCCATGACACCCAATGAAATCCCCAGGAATGCTGACGAGGCGACACACAACAAACTCAAGCCAAATGACAACCTTACGGCGGCCGCCAGCCGAGCTAACATATCGCGACCGAATTGATCGGAACCGAGCGGCAGTTGGGCGCTCGCGGGCGCAAAGCTGTGCTGAAGATGTTGTAGATTGGGTTGTCCATGTCCGAATAACGGTGCCATCCAGGCACTCAGCAGTAACAGTATTAAGATGGCCGCACCAGTCCATTGCCCTGGGCTCATCTGCTTTAGACGATTCTTCAGCATGTCATCTTGCTCCTTGGATCCAGCAGATAGCAGCAACCATCTACCAAGGTGTTAATCACGACAAACAGCACGCCACAGGTTAGCGCCGTGCCTTGTAGCATCGGGATATCGCGAGAGAACACGGCATGTGAAAGCCCGTGACCGATCCCCGGCCAAGCAAACAGGCTTTCGACCATGATGACGCCTTCAATAAGTCCCACCAGTTGGATCCCCATGAAGGCAACTACTGGCAACGCAATATTACGGATGCCGTGACGCCGAAAGGTCTGCTGGCGGCTAAGCCCTTTGATTCTGGAAAACAGATAGTAATCGCTGCGGATTACTCGTAGCGTGCTGTTTCTTATCACTCGGCTAGAAAGTGCTGCCAAGCTAAGTGCTAACGTCAAGGCTGGTAAAAACAGGTGGGGCAGGGAATCAAAACCGGCAACCGGGAACCATTTTAGCTGCAGGGAAAACAGTAAAATCAGGATGAGCCCTAAGCAAAATACCGGCTGTGAACGCAGAAAGGTTGAGATAAGTAGGCCGCAACGGTCAATCCATTTATTGGCCTGAAAACCACAGATAAGCCCCAGTGGCAGCGCAATCACTGCCGACAACAATATGGCCGCTGCGGCGAGTATCAGCGTATACCCTAACTGGTGTTGCAGTTCTGCCGTGATCGGATTGCCACTCACCAGACTGCTACCTAAATTGCACTGCAGTAATTCTCCCAACCAATGCAGATATTGTAGCCACACTGGATCATTCAGCCCTAGCTCTTGGCGCACGGCACTGGCGGCTGCTGCGGTCACTGCGTCGTCGCCATAGCGGCCAGCGGCAATTCTGTAGGCCATGTCTCCTGGCAACATCCGGCTGAGAATAAAAGTGATAGTGCCGACACTCCAGGCCATCATCAGCAGTTGCACGAGTCGTTTAATTAATATGCCTTTCATGGTTGTAACTCCATGTTGGCAATACGAAACGAACGTTCATAGGGGTCAAAGCTGAAGCCTTTGACGCGTTTGGCAACCGCAGATTGTTGCACGTAGTAGAGTACTGGAATTAACGGCAACGCCTCAGCCAGATGGGTACTCAGTTGCTGCACATCACGTTCATAATCAGCCCCCGTGGCATGCGTGGTTTGCTGTAATAAGTGGAAAAAAGCCGGGTCGTTCCAGTTCATCGCGCCCCAGTCACCGCCTTGGGGGGTACTAAAATCCGCGAGCAAGACCGTTAAGGGATCTGGAATATTGGCAAAATTGCGAGCCATCAGAGCCGTCTGTAATGAGCCATCGTTGTGCCCTAATGGGATGGCGCTGGCATTTTCCATCTGCACGTCAAGTGTTATGCCCAGTTTGGCCCACTGCGCTTGGATGGCGGTGGCAATCACAATCAGTTCAGGCCGGTTGGCATAAGTCACCATGTTTAATGTGAAGCGTTTGCCCTGTTTTTGTAGCATGCCGTTGCTGTCGCGTTGCCATCCTGCGGCGGCTAGCAGTGCTTGGGCCTGCTTCAGATCTGCAGCCGGTGCCGGCAACGATGCCACATGCCAAATGCCCATGGACGGACCAAAAATCTGATTAGCTTCGGCGCCGGGTTGGTGCATGATCCCTTCGGCGATGCCTTGGCGATCCAATGCCAGACTCAACGCCTGGCGTACTTCCAATGACGACAGTAACGGATCGGCGATATTGAGTTTGATAATAATGGTGCGCGGAATGGCTGTTGAGTTAACCCGTACTTCTGCTGAATTTTGCAGCAATTGCACACTGGCGGGATCAAGATTGTACACAATGTCGGCACTGCTACCTTGGACCATCAGTGCCCGGCTTTCAGGCCGATGACCGGTGATGTAGTCAACGTAAGGAATGTGGGCTTTAGCGCCATAATAGTCAGCAAAGCGACTAACACTGACCATATGTGGCGGGTCAAATTCTGTCAATTGGTAGGGCCCAGAGCCCACTAAGTTGACTATCTTGTCGCTGTGGTCAAATGACGCGGGTGCCAGAATTGCCATCGTGTAGTTTGTGAGTATGGCGGCAAAAGGGCGATAACTGGATTGCAAGCGGAACTCGACGGTATGAGCGTCAACGGCGGTTACCGCAGCAATGAGCTGTTTATCAAACGGGGTGGGTTTACTGAGGGCGATGCGTAAGCTTTTTACCACCGCGTTGGCATCCATCATCGAGCCATCGTGAAACGTTACATCGGGTCTGAGGTGAAAACGCCAAACCGTAGCATCTTGGTGACTTTCCCACGAGGTGGCGAGTCCAGGTTGTAACTGCCCGTCATTGTTTATATCCACCAAGGTTTCAACAATTTGTAAGCGACTGAAAATATATCCGGCTCTGGCCAGATCGAGGCTGATTGGCTCGAATGGCCCGCTAATGGTCAAGCGATCGGCTTGCGGTGGTTGGCTGCAGCCATAAATCACGCAGAGCAGCAGAAGAGTAATAAAACGTTTAATTAATTTAGCCATGGTCTCAGGTTAAATGGCTTGAAAACCTGAGTGTTATTTTTCTCTAAAAAGTCATACCGTGGCTATCGATTGGATCACATTATTTTTATAAAAGTATTATCACTGACAATCATAAATAATGGATGCATCTTATCTTGCTGATTTTATGGAATTAAATGTGTCATTAATGTTACGTATTTTACATTTAGTCATATCTTGTGCTTTGCCCCGCCGCCTAAATGGGGCAGGCGTACGGGGCCATTACCACGGTTTTAAAAGCGATAATCAAAGCTCAGCTTGTATTCGCGGGGGGCACCATAATAGCCAATTTCCCACAGACTGCTGATGTATTTCTCATTGGTCAGGTTGTCGACGTTTAAGCGCAATGTGGCGTTATCAGAGAGCTCCCAAGCGGTGAACAGGTTGAGTTTCGCATAGCTTTCCTGCGTTACTGTGTAGCCAGTGTAGCTTTCAACTTTGGCGGTTTTACTCTGCCATTTACCAGAAAGTCCAAATGTCAGTTGTGGCAGTAATTCCAGTGTGTGGCGCATGGAAAAATTCACCACGGTATGCGGTACCCAAGCATGGCTTCTAGCGCCGTCTTTATCTTCAATATCTGTGTAGGTCACGCCGACATTCAGCACGGTTTGTTCGTCAAGCTTGCCGGTGAGTTCCAGTTCTGCACCTTCGGAGTAAGTATCTTCTCCCACATAATAATACTGGCCAGTTTCCATATTCAGGCCCGCATAAACACCCAAGCCAAGTTGTTTAGCTTTAAACACCGCAACGTTAGCGGCCAGACGATCGTTTAACCAATTGGTTTTGATTCCCACCTCATAGTTTTCTCCCTTGGTGGGTGCCAGAAAATCACCACTTTCATCATAATAATCTTGTGGTTCGTATATGTCGGAATAGCTGGTGTAAAACATAATGGCTGGCGTGACATGGTAGGCGACCCCTGCGTAGGGGCTGATCTCAGACTCATTTAATGATGTTGCCAGAGAAGTCGCGTGACGCTCGAATTCGATGGCATTCATACCCAGAGTGAATGCCCAATCATCGAAGTTTAACTGGGTAGCAAGAAAGTAGCGGGTGAGGGTATCTTCGGTGGTTGAGTCAAGGGCTTTGGCGCCCCAAAGTGGCTCTGGAATGGCATCGAATGCATAGGGAAAGGCCGGTAATGTACCAAACGCTGGCTCTGTAGCATCTACGTCATAGTGGTATTCATCGTTGGTATTTTTTGCACGAGAGATACCAGCCAGCAGTTGGTGTTCAAAACCAAACAGATCAAAATATCCGGTTAAGTTGGCTTCAAAAATATCGGCGTTAGACTCGCTGGGAAAGCGCCCAGGCCAACCCACTAATCCTGCCCCCGTTTCTGTATCTAGTCCGGTGTTGGTATAGGCAAAAAGCAGTTTAGTGTCAGAGTCAGATTGCCGATAGTTGTAACTTAGCTGTAGCTGCCAATCTTCGGATAGCTGATTGTTATATTCGATAAAACCGTTGATATTCTTGGTGTTCCAGAAGGTCCAGTCTTGCGCGGTCGAGGCACTGACATCAAACTCTGCCATGGTGCCATCTGAGTTGACTAGTGTGAGTCCGCCCCACATGGTGCCATCGGTATCGTCTCGTTGATAAGAAAGTCCAAAGGCGATGTTGCTGTCTTCAGTTAACTGTCCATCTACTGTGCCATATACGTATTTCCGGTCGGAGGAATAGCCGCGTAGATAGGAGTTTGCGCTTTCTGCAGCGACTACGGCACGGCCAGCCCAGGATTTGTCTTCGGTTAACGGCGTGGAATAGTCCGCTTGAACGCGGTAATTTGCGTAAGAGCCGACACTGGCACCAAACTGCCCCTTGCTGTCGTTAGTCGGGCGTTTACGGATATAATTGATAGTGCCGGAACTGTTACCCACACCGGTTAACAGACCATTAGCTCCCCGAATGACCTCAATCTGGTCGTAGCCATAGGTGTCTACTTGACCCTCCACAATTCCCCAGCTGTTTGGCAAGCCGACGCCATCAATCTGGGTGCTTTTAATTTCAAAACCCCGCGACAGGTAATTGGTGCGATTGGTTTCCCAGCGCTCGACACTTACCCCAGTCACTAAGTCCAAGGCGTCATTGATGTTATCTGCGCCAAATAGCGACATGGTATCGCTATCAATCACACTGATAGACTGAGGTGTATCCTGTATGCCCAGCATCAGCCCGGTTGCACCAGCGCTGACGCGATTGTCACGGGTGCCGGTAATACTGATGCGTTCAATGTCTGTATCTGCACTATCGGCGCTAGCAACGGTACTCGCGATGGCGGTTGAAAGTAGAAGGGTGGCGGTAATGGTATTGAGTTTGAACATAAGCCTTAAGGCCTCATGGCGTAGTTAAACATGAATTTTGCGCAAATATAAATGATATTGATTATCAATTACAAACAAACTGTGAAAATTATGTGATGTTAGGTGAAAAACTGTGCTATCGAGCAAAGCTGCTGTTGTTACCGTTGTCGCAGCAGCGCAGGTTAGTGCGTTTATTGTTGCTGGCTGTCGATAGCCGTGAATTCTGACAGCATGTGGTCTGGTCAACACCGCCGCAGGTGCCTAGGCGCGGATGGACATAAAGGTAGTAAAGACAAGTACTATTGGTGGCTGACTTACTGGCCATTGTTGGCTATGATCGGCCCTCCAACTCGCTGCACTTGAGTCGCAAGTCGGGCAGGCTTGGCACAATATCACCATAACCGCCGTATAAATAAGCCGACAGCTCTCAGTTTGTTAGCAGTCACAGAGATGATGACGGTTCAAACATTTAATCCATTTAAAATCAATTTGTTATATTTGATATGTTATTGGTTATCGATAATTACGATTCATTTACCTACAACCTGGTGCAATATTTCCAGCAGCTCGGCGCATCGCCGGTGGTTTACCGTAATGACGCGCTCACGGTGGCAGAGGCATTGGCGTTGCAGCCGACGCGTTTGGTGATCTCACCCGGCCCTTGCACCCCTGATGATGCGGGCATTTCATTGGCATTAATTGAACAACTGGCGGGAAAAATTCCATTGCTGGGGGTGTGTCTCGGTCATCAAGCCATCGCGCAGGTATTCGGTGCTCGGGTCATCCGCGCTCAGCGCGTGATGCATGGTAAAACATCCACTATTCAGCACAGTGGGCAACGACTATTTCGCAACCTGCAAAAACCACTTACCGTCACCCGTTACCACTCTTTGCTGGTGCAGTCATTGCCCGCGGGCTTTGTGCTGGACGCTTGGTTTGATGACCCACAATGGGGACGGGAAATTATGGCAATTAGTCAGCCGCAGCAGGCATTGTTTGGTGTGCAGTTTCATCCTGAATCGATAATGACCCAGCAAGGGCATGAGCTATTGGCCAATTTTCTGGAAGCGACGGTTGCCTGACAAGAGCGTTGTTCGCTAACAAGCCTTTACAAGTTTCCCTGCGCGTAGCGCTCACTCATCGCTATCAATGTGATATAACTGGCGCTGTTAATAAGTCCTGTTCCGGTTGCCAACACCGGAAAATCTCACAATAAAAAGGAATGCGAATGAAAACCCTCGTGCGTCATGTAGGGCTCAGCGCCTTGGCTCTGGCGGTACTCAGCGGCTGCGCCGCCACTCAGAGCAGTGCCCCTGCGCCAGCTATTACCAATACTGTAATCAGCCAGCCATTGTTGGCTCCCCCCAGTGCCGACAAACCGCTGACATTAGAACAGATCATGGCGGATCCTGATTGGATGGGTGTCAGTGCCGCTGGTGCCTATTGGAGCGATGATGCTAAATCGGTGCTGTTTTATCGGCAGCCGAGTGCGTCACCTTTGCGGAGTTATTATCGCCTTGGCATAGCCGACGGCGTGACCGAGGAACTGCAGCTGAGCCAGCTACATCTGGCATCGCAACGCGGTGGCGTGCTGAGTCAAGATAAAAGCCGCAAAGCCTATATTTATCAGAACAACCTGTTTGTGAAACAGCTCGATAGCGGCAAGATTACGCAGCTCACCCGTCAAAGCAATAACATTGACGGTGTGCGTTTTCTGACTAACGGCGATTTGGTGTATTGGCAAAACACTCGGGTTTTCCGCATCCATCAGGGCTCCGGCATGGTGGAACAGTTGGCTGACATCCAGTTTGCTAAAGCTCCGGACGGCGTGAAAGACCCAGACACTTTTTTGGCAAAACAGAATCAGCGCTTGATCAAATTTGTTGCCAAACAGCATGACAATGCCAAGGCGCTGGAGCAATACAAAGCGCAACTGCAACAGCAAGATCCTACGCTGGCGGCCAAGCCGTTTTATCTGGGTGAAAAAGATACCTTGGCAGAACTGAGTGTGTCACCCGATGGCCGTTATCTGTTTTTGGTATTGCAGGATAAAAGTTACAAAGGGCGCACTGATGCTGACGTGATGCCTAATTACCTCGATGCTCAGGGGCACATCGGCATGGTGCCGGTGCGCGCGCGGGTGGCAGAAGACAAACTGCCGGGGCAGCGGTTTGTGGTGTTGGATCTGCAGACTCATAACCAGAAAGATGTGACGCTCGAAGGACTGACTGGCTACAACGAGGATGTGCTGGCAGCCGTGAAGGCAGAAAACGCCAAAGCGCAAGGTAAGGATTACCACAGCGAACCTAAGGTCCGTAACATCCGCTTGATTGAAGATTGGGGCTGGGAGCAAAGTGCTATTCAGTGGCAAGCCGACAAAAATACCCTAGCCGTGATGCTGGAAGCCACAGACAACAAGGACCGTTGGATTGCAACAGTCGATCTCAACAACGGCCAATTCCACACCCAGGAGCGGCTGCACGATGATGCTTGGATCAACTATGACCACAATCAGTATGGTTGGTTACCGGGCACAGATACCTTGTTTTATCTGTCAGAAAAGACTGGTTATTCACAGCTTTACTTGAAACCGCTAGGCGGCAAGGAGAAAGCGCTTACCCAGGGTAAGTTTGTGGTGAGTGATATCACCCTAAGCCCCGATAATCAGTACCTCTATTACAAGGCCAATAAGGCGCATCCCGGCAAGTACAATGTCTATCGGGTGAACTTGAACAGCGATAAAGACGAACAACTGACCCATTGGACCGGTACACTGGATTATCAACTGAGTCCCAAAGGCGATGCCTTGCTGCTGACAGCTTCGGCACTAACACAGCCGAATGAGTTATATCTGCAACCTATTGGCGGTGAACTGAAACAACTGACTCACGATACCAGCAAAGCGTTTGCCGATTATCCATGGCAGGCGCCACAGATTATTGCAGTTCCCTCAAATCATGGTGCTGGTAAGGTCTATGCAAGGCTGTATTTGCCCCAGGGGTTTGATGCTAAGCGGGCTGATAAATATCCGGCCGTGATTTTCAACCATGGTGCCGGTTATCTGCAGGAAGTGCACTATGGCTTCTCTGATTACTTCCGCGAATTCATGTTCAACAATTTGTTGGCGCAGCACGGCTATGTGGTGCTGGATATGGATTATCGTGGTTCCAAAGGTTACGGTCGCGATTGGCGAACGGCTATCTATCGTAACATGGGGCACCCGGAAGTTGATGATCTCAAAGATGGTGTGGCCTGGATGGCCCAACATGCCAATATCGACACCAAACGAGTCGGCACTTACGGCGGCTCCTATGGGGGGTTCTTGACCTTTATGTCGCTATTTACCGCGCCGGATCTATTCCAATGTGGTGCCGCATTAAGACCGGTTGCCGACTGGGCACACTACAATGCGCCCTATACCTCCAATATTCTCAACACCCCTGACGATGATCCGTTGGCTTATAGCCGCAGTTCGCCGATTGAACATGCACAGGGTTTGAAAAATCATCTGCTTATTCTAGGCGGTATTGAAGACGATAACGTGTTCTTCCAAGATAGTGTGCGGATGGTGCAGCATCTGATTGAGTTAGAGAATCCTCACTTCGATATGGCCTACTATCCAGTAGAGCACCATGGTTTCCGTCAGCCTTCCAGTTGGTTGGATGAATACCGCCGCATTTTGCGGTTGTTTGAAACTGATCTGAAGCGCTAACTGAGACAAAAAGCACATGCTGACAAACAGGCTCCTTAGGGGGCCTGTTTTTTTTCGTTCATATCCGTTGTTATCGCAATATCACTGGCGTTTCTTGGTAGGAATACATATAAAATGTATTAATGATTCGGATTTTCATTGGCTGCAGCCAAGGGGACCATTACACAGGTGGTAGCGTCGATTTCCGGCGGGCTAAAACCCGCGCCAGTGGCGGCACTGGAACAGAAGTTCCTGCAACAGCTGATTATGGGAACATCAACTAACACCCCGGTGTGGGATGACCCAGAACCGGAACTGGAAGCCGTTGCGTTTAAACTGGAAATCGAGCGGGAAGCCGCACTGGCACGCATCGCTAAGAAACAGCAGAGCAAGCTGCTCGCGCAGCAAATTAACGGCCAGTTGCACATGAGTTTGAAAGCCGAGCTGGCAAACCAACTGGCGTCAGCGGAGGTGATCCAACATTTGAGCCCGGTTTCAGATAAGCATCTGTTGTTACTGGAGTTGCTACATTCCTCAAAACTGGATCTTAGCCGCTTACGGCCGATCATCGACGGTCAGGTTTGGTTGGCCCGTGATCTGACCAACATGGTTAACAGCCCGGTATTTGGTGCCAGAAAACCTCAAAATAGCGACCTGCAGGTGACTGATCTAAAACTGGTTCTTGGTTATATCGGCTTGGATAATCTGCGTTTACTGATCCCCTTCTACCTCTGTCGACACTGGTTGCCGCTCGGCCATACCAGCCTGTTGTGGATTAATCGTAAATTATGGCGTTATGCGCAGATCCAAGGGGTGGCAGTCAGAGCACTGGCAGCGCTGCACGAACAGGATGGTGCACTGTTGTATTCCTTAGCACTGATGCGGCAACTGGGGGCTTCGGTAATCTTAGGGATCGGGGCTGCAATTTTTGAACAACTGCGTGGTAACTGGTTGCGTGAAGCCAGCAAAGCGCGGGATAAAGAGTTGTATGATGCGGTGGCGGTCAGTGAGTTCCCGGCAGCAGAGATTTGCCAGCAAGTCGCCGAGTTAGGCATGCAACTGAACTGGCAGTTACCGCAATGGCTAGGATTTGCTGACAGTGAACTGGTATTGCAATTACGGGCGTTGCAGGATCTCGCCGGATTTGAACAGATGTCGCTGACAGCGCAATTAGTCGCCAAAGCTAGCTGTTATGCACAGGGTTTGCTGCTCGAGGAAGCAAACCAATTAAGTTTCCGAGATAAACAGTTACTGCATAGTTATTATGAAATGAGCGAACAGGAACTTATCCGGCTGCAGGGGCAGAACTATCGCAAATTGACGCTGTTCTGAAATAGATGGCCGCTGGCAAGCAGGATTGACGTTTTGCTCACTCAACGCCCCAAATTTCTTTATTTTTTCATTCGGCAGCAACTTCTACCGCATAGTAACTGCTGTTATTATTATGGTTAACTATTCACTTAAAACGAATAGTTAACCATTTGTGGCTCGGCTGGTTTTTTTTGTGACTAATTATGCCTGGAAATATCGGTTAACTGCCTTTTTACTTCCTGAAATCAGATCTTTATGCACTTACCCTTCGAAGAGTTAAGCGCTGACCCTGATCAATCTGGTATTTTGATCACAATTTCGCTATTAATGTCACATACCTAAAACACCGAACCGCAGTAATACTAAACGACAAAGAGAGATTAACTGCGAAGGGACAGCGATTACAGCGCTGTCTGAAATCATAAAGGATATTCAGGAATGAGTGTGAAAATGAATCTGACCCGTGCTCAGTTTGATGAAGTTATGGTGCCTAATTATGCACCGTCTCCGGTAATCCCTGTGCGTGGTCAGGGCAGTCGGGTGTGGGATCAGCAAGATAAAGAGTATGTCGACTTTGCCGGTGGTATTGCGGTGACTTGTCTGGGGCATTGTCATCCGGCACTGGTTGGGGCACTGAAAGAACAGGGCGAAAAGCTGTGGCATTTGTCCAATGTGATGACCAACGAACCGGCACTGGCGCTGGCAACTAAGTTGGTTAATGCGACCTTTGCTGAAAAAGTTTATTTTGCCAACTCCGGTGCTGAGGCCAACGAGGCGGCACTGAAATTGGCTCGTCGTTATGCTGTAGACAACTATGGTCCAGAGAAAGACGAGATCATTGCCTTTGATAAAGCTTTCCACGGCCGCACATTCTTCACCGTCAGCGTGGGTGGTCAGGCCGCGTATTCCGATGGTTTTGGTCCTAAACCTCAGGCGATTACTCACATTCCCTACAACGATATTGATGCTCTGGAAGCGACAGTGTCAGAAAAGACCTGCGCCATCATGTTAGAGCCGTTGCAGGGCGAAGGCGGCATCATTAACGGCGATCCCGCGTTTTTGCGTAAAGTGCGTGAGTTGGCTGATAAGTACAATGCGCTGGTGGTGTTTGACGAAGTACAAAGCGGTATGGGGCGTACTGGCGATCTGTATGCTTATATGGGCACTGATATTGTGCCGGACATTCTGACCACCGCCAAAGCGCTCGGAGGCGGCTTCCCAATTGCCGCGATGCTGACGACCACTGAAATTGCCTCACACTTCAAGGTGGGTACTCACGGCTCTACCTATGGTGGTAATCCATTGGCGTGCGCTATTGGCAACGCGGTGATGGATATCGTTAATACCCCAGAAGTGCTGGACGGTGTTAAACGTCGCGAACAGTTGTTCCGCGATGGACTCAATAGCATCAATGACAAATACCATGTGTTTTCTCAGGTGCGCGGTAAAGGGCTACTGCTTGGCGGCGTACTGAATGAAAAATATCAAGGCCGTAGCCGCGACTTCCTGTTGGCCGCGATTGATAATGGCCTGATGGTACTGGTTGCCGGTGCGAATGTGCTGCGGTTTGCCCCTTCACTTATCATCCCAGAGGAAGACATTGCCGAAGGCATGGCTCGCCTGGAAAAAGCTGTCGCCCAGATAGTCGAAGCTTAAAAAGCGTTCAGGACGCAGTTACACCCTGACCTTTACGCTTTCCCCGTATCCGGCGTGCTTGTACGCCGGATATTCAGTGGGGACACAGGAGAGTTAACCATGTTGATAATCCGGCCTATTTGCCAGTCTGATTTTGCTGCTCTGCGCTATATTGCCGAAGCCTCCGGCCACGGCTTTACCTCTTTGCCCGTCAACGACGAGGTGCTGGCTGCCAAAATTCGTCGTGCCGAAGTCTCGTTCAATAAGTCTGTCAGCAAACCCTATGATGAAAGCTATCTGTTTGTCATGGAAGATACTGACAGCGGTGAAGTTGTTGGCACTTGCGGTATTGAAGGTGCCGTGGGAATGGAAGATGCCTTTTACCACTACCGTATTGGCACCGAAGTCTATCATTCGGCACAAATTGGCGTACGCAATGAAGTCGAAACGCTAACTTTGTGCCATGACTACACTGGTGCGGCAGAACTGTGCACCTTATTTCTGCGCAAGGATTACCGTAAGAGTACCAATGGCCGCTTACTGTCTCGCTGTCGTTTTTTGTTTCTGGCACAGCATCCGTCGCGTTTTGGTGACACGGTGATTGCCGAGATGCGGGGCGTCAGTGATGGGGCGGGTAATTCCCCTTTTTATGGCTGGTTACAACAGCATTTTCTCGGTATTGATTTTATTGAGGCGGACTATCTGTCTGGCCTTGGGCAAAAAGCTTTCATGGCCGAGATGATGCCCCGTAGTCCAGTGTATCTCTGTCTGTTGCCAGAGGCGGCTCAGCGGGTGATTGGCGAAGTACACACCAATACCCGTCCAGCCCTGAGTTTGCTTCAGGCGGAAGGTTTCCGTTGCCGTGGTTATGTCGACATTTTTGATGGCGGTCCAACGGTTGAGTGCAACCTGCAGGAGATCCGCGCAGTACGCGACAGCCGCTTACTGACCGTCACAGTTGGCGCGATGGCCGAAAGTGGCGATAAATACATTGTTGCCAACACCCAAGTGGCCGATTTTCGTGCGACGGCATTGTCGCTTAATCTGACAGCTGAAAGTAATCAGGTCACACTGTCCCCCCAGTTAGCCCAAGCATTGCGAGTTCAGTCCGGGCAGCAGGTACGGATTTTACCCATTTAGGAGGAACCTCATGACTCAGTTTATCAATGGTAACTGGATTAACGGTGAGGGCCAGCAGATGGTCTCTTGCAATCCAGCCAACGGCGAGCAGCTTTGGCAAGGTAATGCCGCCACTTCATCACAGGTTGATACCGCAGTTGCGGCAGCTAGGGCCGCTCAGTTTGACTGGTTCATGTTGGGATTTGAGGGGCGTTTGCGCCATGTTGAAGCATACCGGCAACAGCTGGAAGCCAACCGTGAGCTGCTGGCGACAACCATTGCTGAGGAAACCGGTAAGCCGTTGTGGGAAACCGCCACTGAGGCGGCGGCAATGATTGGCAAAATTGCGCTGTCAGCCAAGGCTTATCAGCAGCGTACCGGTGTCAGCGAGAGTGAATTGCCCGTCGCCAGAGCTGTATTACGTCATAAGCCGCACGGCGTAGTTGCGGTATTCGGCCCATACAATTTTCCGGGACATCTACCTAATGGTCATATTGTGCCGGCATTGTTGGCTGGTAACACAGTGGTGTTCAAACCTTCAGAGCTGACACCCAAAGTGGCGCAACTGATGGTGCAGTTGTGGCAGCAATCCGGTTTGCCTGCAGGCGTTATCAACCTAGTGCAAGGAGAAGTGGAAACTGGCAAAGCGCTGGCGGGGCACGACGGTATTGATGGCCTATTCTTCACTGGCAGCAGCCGTACTGGACAGCTCTTACATCAACAGTTTGGCGGCCGTCCTGGCAAGATTTTGGCGTTGGAGATGGGCGGCAATAACCCACTGATAGTCAAAGACGTTGCCGATATTAAAGCCGCGGTGCATGAGATTATTCAGTCGGCCTATATCTCATCTGGACAACGTTGCACCTGTGCCCGCCGCTTGTATGTGCAGCAGGGGGCTCAGGGCGATAAGCTCATCGACGCTCTGGTCACGGCGGTAAAAGCCATAAAAGTCGGGCCGTGGAATGCCCAACCTCAGCCGTTTATGGGGGCGATGGTGTCGGAAAAAGCTGCACAGGGCATGTTGGCGGCGCAGCAGCAGTTACAGCAGTTGGGCGGTAAGTCGCTGGTGGTGATGCAACAGTTGCAAGCTGGCACTGGGCTGGTGTCTCCTGGGCTTATTGATGTTACGGCGGTCAATGTATTGCCGGACGAAGAATATTTCGGTCCTTTGTTACAGTTGGTACGTTATCAGCATTTTGATGACGCTATCGCCATGGCAAATAACACTCGCTACGGATTATCTGCTGGATTGCTGGCCGACAGTCGCGCTGATTTTGACTACTTTTTCGCTCGCAGCCGTGCTGGGATTGTTAACTGGAATAAGCAAATCACCGGCGCTGCGGGTTCGGCGCCATTTGGCGGCATCGGTGATTCTGGCAACCATCGCCCCAGTGCGTTCTATGCGGCCGATTATTGCGCGTATCCAGTGGCATCCATGGAAGCCGATGTCTTGAGCCTACCTGCAACGCTGAGTCCAGGATTAACGCTGTAAATTTGCGAGGAAGCCATTTGTTGCTTCCTTTTTATATGTCGTCGCGGGGGCGCTATACAGCGGCGGCAGGTCAACATCAGGAGGATTTTATGCATCAGGATATCGATAACCTGTTTGCTGCCATGTGGCAGGACTATATCTCCATGACACCCTCGGCGGCAAAGGTGCATCAGCTGCTGGGGCATGGCAAGGCGATTATCAATGATCATATTGCGCTACGTACCTTTAATCTGCCGAAAGTGAAGTTGGAAGTACTGGCAGCGCATTTTGAGGCGTTGGGTTACCAGGCTTGTGGCGACTATGTGTTTGAGCAGAAAAAGCTGCGCGCCAAGCATTTTGAACATCCTGATGACACCCAACCTAAGGTGTTTATCTCCGAACTGCTGGTGGAGCAATTTAGCCCTTGGCTGCAGCAGACAGTGGCGCAACTGGTGGCGCAGATCCCTGAAGATGCCACTAGCGCCGATGATTTTCTGTATTCTGGCCGTCATTGGTCGATGGATTACGCCACCTATTCGCGTCTCCTTGAAGAAAGCGAATATGCCGCTTGGGTCGCGGCTTTTGGTTATCGTGCCAACCATTTTACCGTGTCGGTAAATCATTTGGCTGGATTCACTACGCTGCAGGCCGTGAATGATGCGTTAAAGCATGCGGGATTTGTGCTCAACAGTGCTGGTGGCGAGATTAAAGGCTCTGCAGCGGTGTTGCTGGAACAATCGTCCACCATGGCCGACCGTATTCCTGTGTCCTTTGGTGAGCGTACGATGGAAATCCCTAGCTGTTTTTATGAATTTGCCCTGCGTTATCCTAAAGCGGACGGCAAGCTTTACACTGGTTTTGTTGCGGCATCAGCAGACAAAATCTTTGAAAGTACCAACGCTAAAAGCTGACTTTAAACAGTGCTTACAAGCCTTCCATTAGGAGGGCTTTAAGCCTGTGACATACACCATAGTGCGACTACAACGGTTACCTGTTTTGAGTTGCACTTGTTATGCGTGCAGCAATTGACGCTGCTTGTTACGCTAAAAAGCGTTAATCACATACACAAAAGATGACCGCGACATCTGCTCGAGGAAAAACAGCTATACAATGCTTTCTTTGTGCTTGGGCACCTGCAAGAGTACCTTCAACCCGCCCAATGATGGACTGCGCTCAAAGGATACCTGTAACTGGTACTGTTCACAGATATCCTTAACAATGGATAGCCCCAGGCCATGACCCGCCACCTCTTCGTCCAGACGTTTACCGCGGCGGGTGAGTTTAGGCAGGTCTGTTGGTGGCACGCCGGGACCATCGTCCTCAATGGTGATCTGGATATCGCCCTGTTGCAGCCAGATACGGATCAGTACCGTTTCGTTAGCCCATTTGGAGGCGTTGTCCAATAGATTGCCAAATAACTCCATACCGTCCTCTCGGTGGATTGGCAGTCGTGGCACCTGTTCACTGATATCAAACTTATAGTTGACCTGCTTTTGGTGGTGTACCTTACCCATGGTCACACATAAGCTGTCCAAATCACGGGGGATAACCATTTGTGCTGCGGGTAACATATCGCCAGTAATGCGGGCTGCGGCCAACTTGCGCTCGATCATCTTGTGGATCTGATCCAGTTGTTGTTCCAGTGCGGCTGCGGTTTCTGGATCTTTTAAGCCTAGCACTTCCACCTGCTGTCGCATAACCGCCAGCGGGGTTTTCAGTCCATGACTGAGATTACCAAGGTTATTACGGCTGCGTTGGATCTGATTGCTGGTGTATTCCAACAGTTCATTATAGGTTTCCGCTAGTGGCTTGATCTCAGCGGGTACGCTTGCTAGCGACAACGATGAGCTCTGGCCTTCACGCAGTTTTGCCAAGGCATGCTTCATCTTGGTCACTGGTTTGAAGGACTGACGCAGGATCAAAAAGATGCCGAGGATCATCACCAGCAACGTTGTCAGATTGACGGTTAATTTAGCTCCGTAGACCTCCGTGAATACCTTGCGGCCAATACTGAGATCCTGAGCCACGGTGATCGTTGGGTTACCATGCGCGCCAGCAATGGCGGGTAGCCCTCTGGATAACAGTTGAATATCATGATGTTGCGGTCCCTTTGCCTGCCATACTCGGCTTTCCCCCGGTGCCAGCGGCGTAATATCCAGATGTTTGTCCCAAAGTGAACGGGAGCGAACTTCAATGTCGCCCAAGTTGAGCTGATAATAACGGCCGGAATAGGCGGGATTATAGAAGCCAGACAGCTGGCTTTTGTCCACCAACACTTCATCATGCCTGATGTCGCTGGCAAGTATGACTTGCTCCAGATCTTCATGGAGGCGATCGATGATGGAGTCGTGGAACGCTTGGCGTAACATCGATTCAATAAAACCAAGGCCAATAAGCGAACTGAGCAGTACAAGAGCGGTCAGCCATAAAGTGAGCTTGGTTTTTATCGACATCATGACAATTGCGTACCGTGGAAGATATAACCTTGGCCGCGGCGGGTTTCAATGGCGCTTTTGCCAAGTTTTTTACGCAGATGGGTCACGTAGACTTCAACGACGTTACTCTCTTTTTCGTCGTCAAATTGATACAGCTTATCGCTCAGTTGCGCCTTGGATAACAGTTTTTTAGGTGACATTAGAAATATCCGCAACAGCCGGAACTCCATTGCGGTCAGTTCAAAACACTGTTCATTGACGGTCACAGTCTGCTCGGTTTCATCCAAGACTACACCGCCAAAGCTCAGTTGTTTACTGGGGGTGGTTGCACGACCGTGGGTTCGGTGAATAACTGCTTGTAAACGTGCCAGCAGTTCCTGGGTATGAAAAGGTTTACCGAGATAGTCATCTGCACCAGCATTAAAACCTTCAACTTTTTCATGCCATTGGCTACGGGCCGTCAACATAATCACCGGCGTGTTAACGCCACGCTGGCGCCAACTCTGCAATAGTGCCAGTCCGTTGCCATCGGGCAGACCAATATCCAAAATGACACAATCATACTGGGTTTCTTTGATCAGATAGTCGGCATCGACTGCTTTGGCAGCCACATCAGTCACATAGCCAGCAACTTTCAACTGTTTCACCAGTTCGTTTACCAGCAAATCATTGTCTTCAACGAGGAGCAGTTTCATAAGGATGGCACTCTTCAGGTAACGGTTGACCATCATGTTCACCGGTACTGGCATTCAGATCCAGCCGCAGCAGGGTGTCCTGGTCAATTCTAATCAGTAAATCATAACGCCATTTGTCGTCTCGCTGGTAGATATGTGCGTCAACCAATTGCCCATAACAGAAATGTTGCAGTTTGGATAAGGTGGTATCGAGGGAGAGTATTTCGCCGGTGCGGACGAGTTCTTTGGCAATGTTGTGATCTGCTTGCAGGTGTAAACTGGCGACATTGGCTTGGGTGATAACAGGTAATAGCCCTGCCCAGCACAGTTGATTCAGCCAGCTCATCAACACTCCTGAAAAACAAAAAAGTGACCAAGATTTACACCTCGGCCACTTTAATAAATCAGGATTAAATCAATCTGAATCAGCGATTAACGGGTACCGTACACCACGATGGTTTTACCGTGAGCCTGGATAAGATTCTGTTCTTCCAGCATCTTTAAAATGCGGCCAACGGTTTCGCGGGAACAACCCACAATCTGACCAATTTCCTGACGGGTAATCTTGATCTGCATGCCGTCTGGGTGGGTCATCGCATCGGGTTGTTTTGCCAGATGCAACAACGTCTGGGCAATACGTCCGGCCACATCAAGAAACGCCAGATTGCCTACTTTTTGGCTGGTATTCTGCAGACGGTGTGCCATCTGCGCCGCCAGTTTCATCAGAATTTCAGGATTAACCTGAATCAATTGCTTGAATTTCTTGTAGGAAATTTCAGCAATTTCACAAGCTTGTTTCGCTCGAACCCAGGCAGTACGCTCCGCTTGTTCTTCGAACAACCCCAGCTCACCGATAAAATCACCCTGGTTCAGATAAGACAGGATCATCTCCTTGCCTTCGTCGTCTTTAATCAGAACTGCAACGGAACCCTTCACGATGTAATAGAGGGTATCAGAACCTTCACCGGCGTGGATCAATGTGCTCTTGGCTGGATATTTATGAATGTGACAGTGAGATAAAAACCATTCCAAAGTCGGATCCGGTTTTGGCTTACCAATCAGAGCCATGCCTTTGTTCCTCAATTGTTTAATGTAAAGTTAGAGTATGCTAAATAAGGATCTTGAGTCAATCGGCCCAAGTGTATCCTGTGACCCACTCTGTGCTGCAATTCCCTGCGCACTCTAAAAATTAATAACTGCTTAATAAATACAACATTCTGATACTTTAGTGACATAAGTCAATAAATACCTCTGCTTAGCCGGGTATCAGATGCCAGTCTTGTAGGGCAAATCACAACTTGTTGTCGGGATTTGACTGGGCACGAATATCTGAATGGTATACCGTTTATCTTTTACACAGATGATGGCGCTTAATACTCGACTTTGCCACCCAATTCTGGCTAACTTTGAAATCAGTTTGATATACGCAGGGATACTGCCGTGAGATATCCGCATTTATTACTTGGGCTTTTTTCAGGGCTGGCGCTGACCTTGTCGGCAAACGGTTGGGCATTTTCTATCCCGCAGCCACAGCAAGAGCTGATTGCCAGTAAAGTGGCCTATGTTCAACTTAATGCCGAAGAGGGGTCTGCAGACGCGCAATATTTGTTGGGACTGATGTATGTCTCTGGGCGGTTTGTTAAAACAGACAAGGCGCTGGGTATTTCATGGCTCAAGCAAGCGGCGGACGGTGGTGATATTAATGCACAGAAAACGCTGGCAGATTTGGCCTTTGAAGGCAAATTGATCAAGCGTGACCTGTCGCTGGCTGAACATTGGTATCTGCGCTTAGCAGAGAAAGATGATCGGTGGGCGCGTTTTCGTCTCGGATTTATTTATGCCGCAGGTGGTGATGGTGTTAGCCGTCATTGCGGTAAAGCCGTTAAATACTTCACTGAAGCGGGTGACAAAGTATCTATGGGCAATGCCGCCTGGATCTTGGCCACCTGTCCAGAGAAACAGTATCGCGATGGCGAAAAAGCGCTGCAATTGGCAACTGATTTACTGAAGCATAATCAGCAGGACCCGACCAATCTGGATAATTTGGCAGCGGCTTACGCTGAAATGGGAAACTTCACTGCTGCCGTAAAAACGCAGCGTAGGGCGATTGCGGCACTCCAGGCCAATAAAAGTAAAATCCATGATAAGGAAGGTGAATTTCAGTCGCGTCTGCAGGATTATCTGCAACAAAAACCTTATCGCGAAATCTTACCGTTGGACTGATGGCAAAAAAAATGCCCATAACGGGCGAAATATGAGAGAAAAAAGAGTCATCCACACATATGAATCGGGTTGCCGACATATCAGAGCAGAAATAAACAGATCATGATGGGGGAATCTATTTCCACCTTGACTGCCGGCTATCAGAATTTCGTCTGAAATCCCGATGGCAGACAATATAGCGGTAAGTGATTAAAGCAAACTTAATCGAGTTGAGTGGCAGGATTATTCCAGTTCCTGCTCTAAGGTGGCAATCCGCCGGTCCATCAGCGCTTTGATCAGTGGGGTGAGGATCAATTCCATCGCCAGTGACATCTTGCCACCAGGCACTACCAGTGTGTTCACTCGTGACATAAATGAGCCTTGGATCATCTGCAGATAAAAGGGAAAGTCCACTTTGTCCACACCGCGGAAGCGGATCACCACAAAGCTTTCATCAAGACTCGGAATATCCTTGGCACTGAAGGGATTGGAGGTATCTACGGTGGGAACGCGCTGGAAGTTGATATGGGTCCGGGAAAACTGCGGTGTCATATGGTTAATGTAGTCTTCCATTGAGCGCACGATTGACCCCATCACTTTCTCTTTGGTGTGGCCGCGCTCACTGGTGTCACGAATAATTTTCTGGATCCATTCCAAGTTAACAATCGGAACCATGCCAATCAGCAAATCTACGTGCTGTGCCACATTATTTTCCGGTGTTACCACCGCACCGTGCAGCCCTTCGTAATAAAGCATATCGGTGTTATCTGGAAGCGGCTGCCACTGGGTAAAGGTTCCAGGCATCTGGTTATATGGCACGGCTTCATCAAACGTGTGGAGATAAGAACGGGTTTCTCCCTGGCCACTGGCCGAGTAATCAGCAAAGCACTTTTCTAAGCGGTCGAAGTCGTTCGCTTCTGGTCCGAAATAGCTGATATTGCGATTCTCCGCTTTAGCCTTGCGGATCATCACTTCCATTTCTGCGCGGGTATAGTGATGAAAACTGTCACCTTCTACCATGGCGGCATTAATCCCCAACTGCCTGAAAATATGGCTAAAGGCAGTTGTTGTCGTGGTAGTTCCAGCGCCGGAGGAGCCTGTTACTGCGATAATGGGATGTTTTGCTGACATGATTGCTACCTGTATCTGAAGCGGTGACTGCCGGAACTACGTCGCCAAATGTTATGATACTGTAACGGCAGGCAGTTACTTATACGGCACTGGGCCGGTTCGGTCAATCTTCGCTGTTGGTGGTTCGCTGAATAATCTGTTCTCGGGAACGGATAGCGATAGATTCATCTTCCTCGCTATATTCAACGAGCAGCTCGCCTTTTTTTAACGCTTGGCGGCATCGGTCTATTGCCCGCTGAATAACGGTTTCATCAAGATCGCTAAAACTGCCATCCTCCACATGAGACAGCAGATATTCACGGATCAGGTTGTCCAGGGTGGCTGTCGGCAACTGTAGTAGCGCTTCATAGGGTACCAGCATTTTCATCCTCCAGCAGATACTGCAGCAGGCGTCGTTCTAGAAAATATTGTGGGCGCCAAGGGGTACCGCCATCGATAAAACCAACATGGCCACCATGAGGATACAACTCGTATTGTACACAGGTGGGTAAGCTCGTGGTATCTGGGATCACTGAATGGCTCATAAAGGGATCATCCGCGGCATGAATGAACAAGGTCGGTCGTGTGATATGGCCAATTAATGGCAAGGCACTGGCACGGCGATAATAATCGTCGGCACCTGCGAAACCGTGCATTGGCCCGGTAAGTTGGTCATCAAATTTATAGAAAGTGTTCAGTTGCCGTACGCGGTTACCATCCTGCAGTACTGGCAACGGAGAAAGCGCTATCTTAGCCAGCATCTTTTGCTGCAGTTGCCGCAGCAGGTAGCGTTGATACAACCGAGAAAAACCACGTTCCAGTTTGCGCGAACAGCCTGCCAGTTCAAGCGGTGCCGACACCACTGCCGCGCGGCTAAGTAGGCTGGCATTACCTTGTTCACCTTGATACTTTGCCAGTACATTGCCGCCTAGACTGTAGCCCACTGCCAATAGCGGCGACTGTGGATAACGTTGTCTGAGAAGTTTTAGCGTATGACCAATATCCGCTGTATCTCCACTGTGATAGCTACGGTTAAGCCGGTTAGGCTCGCCAGAACAGCCTCGATGATGATGCACTACCGCCGCCAGTTGTTGCCGGGCACATGCTGTTAACATACGTCTGGCATAGTGTGAGTCAGCGCTGCCTTCTAGACCGTGTAATAGCACCAGTAACGGTTGGCCGCTTGGTGGTGTTGATAGCCAGTCCAGGTCGATAAAATCCCCATCTTCTAGCTCCACCCGTTCGCGTTGTAAGGCGACCTTGGCGATTTTTGTCAGCACTGGCAAAATGGTTTGGAGATGTGGATTGCTGCCCCACCAAGGAGGCGAAAATAACGGTTGCATAATAGCTCGTGAATTACAGACTCACTGCGAGTTTACCATAGAGGTGATCCTGCTGTGCGAGCATCGGGTAATCCCGCAAATCAAGTTGCAATAGCGTCAGATAATCCCGCAAGTTAGATTGCCCCGTAGTTTGTGGTTCGGGGGTTTCATTCCATAACTGCTGCAAGATAAATTGCTGACACTTGTGTTCCAGCAGTAACTCTAATTGCAACATCTGTTGGTAGACGTCTTGGTCAACATGTGTTTTGGATAGTCGTCTGAGTTGCCGATAGGGCACCAGTATACGTTGCTGCCACTGGCTGACAACATCGTGCAGTTGCTGCCAGCGTTGCGGTGCTAGACGCAGCTGTTGATTATCCAGCTCCAGTGCCAATAACAGCAGATTGATGATAACCCCGTGCCGGTCCTGCAACTGCAAGGCTGTGACTTCTACAGCCGGATAATACTGTTCACATGCCTGCCACAATGACGACGTAAAAATGCTTTGTGATGACACGTTTTGCTCCTTGCTTAACAATAACCATCCTCAATGGCTTTATACAGAGGTGGAGGTTTGCTCTATGCCGTCAATCTGTTCCTGTAACTCTAGCCAGCTCAATTCACTCTGTTCCAACTGCTGGTTGAGTTGGGTGCGTTCAGCCAATACTTCGGTCAGTTTGGCCTTATGTTGCTCTTCATATAATTCAGTATCCGCCAGCAGGTTTTCCAGTTCAGCCAATCGTTCAGTCACTTTTTGCTGCTCATCTTCCAGCTTGCCCTGCTGCTTTTTCAGCGGTGATAGCTTTTGCCGTAACTCCGCCTCTTGGCGTTTCTGCAATTTTTTATCCTGTTGCGGTTTACTATCAGCCTGTGGTTGTGGCCTAGCGGCTTTGGCGGCGTCTAATAACCACTGGTGATAGTCTTCCAAATCGCCAGCGAAATGCTCAACTTTACCGTTGTCTACCAGATAGTAATCGTCACAGGTGAGGCGTAGCAGGTGGCGGTCGTGAGAGACAATCACCATGGCGCCTTCAAAATCCTGTAAGGCGAGTGTTAGCGCGTGGCGCATCTCCAAATCCAGATGGTTGGTGGGTTCGTCTAGCAGTAGCAGATTTGGTCGTTGCCACACCAGCAAGGCTAGTACCAAGCGCGCTTTCTCTCCGCCGGAAAACGGACGTACTGGCGACAGCGCCATATCACCCTGAAAGCCAAAACCACCGAGGAAGTCCCGCAGTTCCTGCTCTCGCTGCTCTGGTGCCAGCCGTTGCAGATGTTGCAGCGGTGAATCATCCAGGCGCAGATATTCCACTTGATGCTGCGCAAAATAACCGATATTGAGGCCGGGATTCGGCTGGTACTTACCACGCTGTGGCTCAAGTTGTCCGGCCAGCAGTTTAATAAAAGTCGATTTCCCGGCACCGTTGCGTCCCAGCAAACCGATGCGGGCTCCCGGCACCAGGTTAAGATGCACCGAGTTGAGAATAGTGGTTTCGCCGTAACCAACCGCGACGTTTTCCATCATCACCAAAGGATTGGGCAGTGCCGAAGGTGGACGGAATGCCATCTGGAACGGATTATCGACCGCCGCAGGTAGCAATTCTGTCATTTTCTCCAGTGCCTTGAGGCGGCTTTGTGCCTGTCGCGCTTTACTGGCTTTATAACGGAAACGGTCGACGTAAGACTGCATGTGCGCCCGCTCGCGTTGTTGCTTTTCATAAGCAACTTGCTGCTGTGCCATGCGCTCGGCGCGTACGGCTTCAAATGCGGTGTAGTTGCCGCGGTAGAAATTCAGCTTCTGATTTTCAACATGGATAATCTCTTCCACAATCGCATCGACGAAATCACGATCGTGACTGATCAGCACCAGCGTGCCCTGATAACTCTTGAGCCAACCTTCCAGCCAGAACATAGTATCCAGATCCAAGTGGTTGGTGGGTTCGTCCAGCAGCAGTAATTCAGAGCGGCACAGCAGTGCTTGCGCTAAGTTGAGACGCATGCGCCAGCCACCAGAAAAGCTCTTTACCGGCTGACTTTGCTGTGGGTCACTAAATCCGAGTCCTGCTAGCAGACTGCCAGCGCGGGCGCGAATACTGTAGGCACCAATGGCATCAAGCTTGCCGTGCAACTCGGCGATGGCATTGCCGTCATTACGCTGTTCCGCCAGTTTTAACTGATTTTCCAGCTCGCGAAATTCACGGTCACCATCGAGGACATATTCCAGCGCTGCCATATCCAGTGCTGGGGTTTCTTGCGCTACGGTGGCAATGCGCCATTGGGCCGGAACGCTGATATCGCCTTTATCAAGGTGCAGTTTGCCCATGATCAGTGCCAGCAGTGAAGATTTGCCGGTGCCGTTGGCGCCGACTAACCCCACTTTGTGGCCGGGGTAAAGGGTGACGGAGGCATCATCCAGCAATACTTTACTGCCGCGGATGAGTTGCGCGTGAGAAATGGTGATCATGGGTTAACGCAATAGTGATACAAGTGAAAACGCCGATGATAGCCCACATGCAGCGGCTTTCGCTATAGCGCAGATGCGGCAAACTTACGTTGACGCCACAGAATGTGGCAAAATAGCCATTAAACTCTCTGTAATTGAATAGAAAATGAGCAAATCCAGAAAACGTTTTGTTGCCGGTGCCCGTTGCCCTAAATGTCAGGCGCTCGATAGCATCGTCCTCTATAAAGATAACGGTGTGGAAACGGTCGAGTGTATTGAATGCGGTTACCATGAACAGCAAACCGACGCCAAGGTAGCTGACAAGGCCCAAGGTCAGGTTATCGGCCTGTTTAAGCCCGAGTAATCGCGGTCACGCCGCCACCGCTCTGGCGTTGCCAACATCAGGGCTTTCCTTTACTTTAGTGGCCTCATTGACGAGCTAAGATAAAGCGGCCAGACGCTGCCTGCGTGAACGGTATTGCCGTGAGTCACCGTTCTCTCTGTATAACAAGGATAACTATGCCAAGCCTTACCCGAATCCTGTTGATTGACACCCATCTACCGGGCGTGGTGGAACTGCGTCTCGACGGTCATACCAATATCTGTGGTACCAACGCCTCCGGTAAAACCACCTTGCAGCGCTTAGTGCCGGTGTTTTATGGCGAATATCCGAGCCGTGTGGTGCCATCAACCCGTGATAGTTTTGAACGTTGGTATCTGCCGCGAGAATCCAGTTACATCATCTATGAATATCAGAAAGCCGACGGCTTGCTGTATCAGGCTGTGCTGGCCTCGGCGGGTGATGGCAAGGGTGTCAATTACCGGTTTATCGCCAAGGGCTTTGAGCTTGAGGATTACATCAAGTCGCAGAATGGCGACACCATCCTGTGTCATACCATGGCGGAATTGGGACGCGAGATGAAACGGCTCGGCATCGAATACTCCAATCTGCTTAATACCCGTGAATATCGCGCCATTATTCAGAATGATCGCAGCCTGTTGAATACCGGCAGCAACCGCAGCGAGCTGCGTAACTATGCGCGGCTGTTCTCGCTGTGCGAGGCCGATCATTCGCTACGCCATATTGAGAAACTGGCCAAGGCGGTGCACTCGAAAGAGGGCAAAATGGAAACCGTCAAATCGATGATTGCCGCTATTTTGGAAGAGGACGGAGTAAATCCGCCAACTTCCAGCATCAATCCGCAGCGGGTTGAGTCTTGGATCCGCGAAAGCCAACTGATTGCTGGTTTTGAAAAAATCCGTCCGGAATTCGACAAACTGGATCTGGAATATAATGAATTGCAGGCGGCCGAGTTGCGTTTAGCCAGTTTATCGCAGGGCTACCGACATGACGAAGTGCTGGAAAGCCAACGCCAAGAGCAACAGCAAACCCTATCGCAGGAGTGTAATTTCCGCCTGAAAACACTGGATGAACAGTGGAAAGAGCAGCGCGATGAGCTGAACCAAGAATTGTCGGCCGCCAAAGGTGATGCCAACAAGCTGGAAGATGAACTCGACAGCATCGAAAATCAGCAAAACGCCTATCTGGATGCGGATATTGAACAGGCAAAAGCGCATCTGGAACAGTTGCCGCTATGGCGTGCCGATCTGGAAAATCTCAGTGAGCGCCACAAACTGTTGACTGAAAAGCATCAGGACGTTGAAGCCGCCTATAACGCCAGACGCAGCAAAATTGGCGAACAGCTCAACCGTGAACTGGAAAAACTGCATCAACAGCAGGACGAACAACGGGAGCAACTGGACAAACAAAAACTGCTCGCCAGCGAAGATACCACCAAACTCGACAACGAATGGCGTGAACGCATTGACGCGGGCAAAGCCAAGTTTCAGGAACAACAATATCAACTGAAGTTGTCGGCAGCCGAGCAACAACTGCAGGTAAACAATGTCAGTTACACCGAAGAGGAAAAACTGGCGTTGGCGGTATTTGACGAACGTATTGAACGAGCGGATACCGAGCAGGAAGCCGCTAGCGTTGGTGTGGAGCGCTTGAGCGGCGAAGAACGCAAACTCCGAGCACAACGCGATCAGGCAACCGAAGCCTTGCGACTAGCAGCACTGCGAGTCAATGAGCGCCAAGGCGAATTGGACGATATTCGGCAAATGCTGTTTCCGCAGTCGCATACCTTGCTGGAGTTCCTGCGGCGTGAATTGCCGGGATGGGAGCAACATCTGGGTAAAGTAGTGAATCCAGAACTGCTGCATCGTAGCGATCTGCACCCCGGTTATCTGAGTGACAGCGATAGTTTTTATGGCCTGACGCTGGATTTGAAAGCGCTGGATATTCCGGCCTATGCCGCCAGTGAACCAGAGTTGCGGGCGCGCTTGGCACAGGCAGAAGATGCGCTGCAACACGCCGAAGGGTTAAAACAGCAGGCGGAAGAGCAACTGGTTGCCGCCAATACAGCGCTGGATAATCTGGGGCGTGAATTGACCATGGCACGCACCAGTTACAAGAATTTACGGGAAGATTTACGGCGATTGATGGAAGAGCGCCGCAATGCCCAGAGCGAAATCAATCGGGCGTTGGCGGCTCGCAAAACCGAGGCCGGAAAACGGCTGACACAGCTCGAACATGAGATGAAACTGCTCAATAACCAGCATCTTGAATGGGTCGATGAGCAAAAATCGCTGGCGCTGGAAGCACGCATGGAAAACCAGGTGTACTGGCAGGATGTCATCGGAGCCATTGAACAGCAGCTACAAACCATCCGTGACAGCATTGGGCAACGCCGTGAGCGTGCCAAAGAGGAACAGAAAGCCTGCGATAGCTGGTACCGCAATGAGCTCAAATCCCGCGGCATTAACGAAGATGAAATTGTGGCGCTGAAACGGCAGATGCGCGAACTGGAGGGGCAGATTGCCAATGCTGAGCAGCGCCGTAGCGAGGTGTTGCGTTATGAAGATTGGTACCAGCATACTTGGTTGCAGCGTAAGCCGAAGCTGGTGAGTGAACTGGCAAAGGTGAAGCAGGCACTCTCGGCACTCGATCAACAATTGAAAAACCGTGCCAGCGACGTGAAACAACAGCGGCAACAGCTGGAAAATAGCTTGCGTCAGTCTAATGCGGCGCAGGTAGAAGCCTCGGAAAATCTCAGTAAATTGCGCGGACTGTTGCGCAAACTCAGCGACCTGAAACTGCCAAAAAATAATGAAGAAACCCCTGGCAGCATCAGCGAACGCATGCGTCAGGGCGAAGAGTTATTGCTCAAGCGCGACTATCTGTTGGGTTCAGTGAAACAGTATGTCGATCATTTCGATCAGGTGATTGCGGCCAAATCTGGCTCTAGCCTGTCAGAAACCTGGGAGCGCGCCCGCGAAGAATGCAGCTATGTCACCGATAAAGGCATTCGCCTGCTGGATTACCACAAATTGGTGCCCGCACTGGCGCAACTGCTGAACGTGATGGTGCCGCAATCGATCACGGCATTGCGTGAACAAGGCCGTATCTTTGGTATTGATCTGACTTCGTTTTACGATGTGCTGGCCGATATTGACCGCCGCATTGCCTCGCAAAGTGCGCGTATTACCCGCGAAGTGGGTGAAGAGTTGTTCCTCGAAGGGGTTTCGGAGTCTGCGGTGAAGATCCGTTCCCGCATCAGTGAACTGGAGTTTTGGCCGGAGTTGGAAACCTTTGTCAAAGCCTTCCGAGCTTGGAAAGCTGATGGTTTCAGTAAGTTGCCGGATGAACACTATACCGACAGTATGCGCCGGGCGCTGGACATCATCGGCCGTGCGGCGCTCACTGGCGGCATTGCCAAGCTGCTGGAGATTGAGTTGCGGCTGAAAGAAGGCAACTCAGACCTGATTATCCGCACCGACCGTCAGCTCAATGAGTCGTCAAGCCACGGTATGGCCTATCTGATCCTGTGTAAGTTTCTGTTGGCTTTTACCCGGCTGTTACGAGGTAAAGCGGATGTCACCATCCACTGGCCGATTGATGAACTGGGTACCTTACATCACAGCAATGTGAAGAAAATTTTTGATGCTTGCGAGAACAATAATATCTGTGTGCTCGGGGCATTTCCCAATCCAGAATCGGAAGTGCTTAATCTGTTTGTTAACCGTTACATCATCAATAAACAGACCAAGCGCTTGCAGCTGGTGAAACCCAAACTGGACCCGATTGCCCAAAAACTCAGTGAACGTCTGGCGAAGGAGACAGTGTAATGAGCGAAATCATAGCCCACGGTGAACTGATTGAACGCTTACTGCGTGGTGAATTTATCTGTCGTACTACCTGTGAAGAAGGCTGGCGGGCATTGAAAAATCCGGCTACCCGCGATCGGGTGGAAGCCTATCTGAACCAGATCAATCGCACGGTGGCTCACGCCGCTGAAGGTGAAGTGTTCTTTTGCGGCTACGTTAATCTCGGCGATAACGAACGCAAGCTGATTTCGGCGCAGTTCCGCGAAATTTGCCAGTCGCTGATCCCGTTAGTGGAATGGCTGGTATTGGTGCAGGAAGCCAGTGGACAGGACGCGCCGTTGACGGAAGGGGCACCAGTGCGCTTAACCGAATTACAAAGCCGCATTGAAGATACGCCTGCATTTCGTGAACAACTGGCGAAACTGAGCCAATATCGACTATTTGGTTCCAGCTCCAGCAGCGTTGACGGACAGATTAAACTGGTATTCAAACGGCTGGTGGAACTGGGTTACTTGTTACGACCAAACCCGGAAAAGCAGATATATCTCGCCACCGGTAAACTGGATTATCTGTATGAAGTGATCCGTTTTATCGATGAAACAGAGAGCCTGAGTCTGGAGGCGCAGGCTGAAACCGCCAGTCAGAGGGATCTGCTATGAGCAGCAACTTACATCAGGCCGGGGTCAAGCTGTTGCGCTTGCTTGGCCGCCATGCCGAGCTGGTGATGGATACCTATCTTGGCGGCAGCATCGATGAAGCAAAGCTGGAACCTGGTACGGTAAAAAAACTCACTGATAATGGCATTCTGTGGCGTCCGGAACCTGGAGAGCCGCTGCGTTTGTCCCGCAACGTCCGGGCCTTGCTGGAAGACGGACTAAAAGACGAGCGTAACCGGCAGATCAATGCCAATGTCGGTTCGGCGCTGGCGACTATCAAAACATTGGCGAGTCACTACCGTGAAGCCCGTGCCAGTGTTGACTACAGTGCTGCTGAAGCTTATCTGGCCGATTTATCTGAACAGGTATACAGCTTTACCGAAAATCTGCGCTACTCAATTCGGGTGTTGTGGGGCCGCATCAATAATGAATTCGGTTATGTGGGATCAATCAGCGCCAAGATCCGTGAAAATGAGCTGGCACAGAGCCAGGTCTCCGAATTGCTAAACGGTCTGGAGATGATTGAATTCCATGATCTGGGCGAGCTGGCGGGCGATATCCGCGAACTGCGGCGTTTGTTGGTCACCAGTTTACAGGAAACCCTCAGCTCTTGTGCACAAGAACTCAGTGTGGTGCAGGGGCGTTTGCTGGAGCTGCTGGGGCGTTTTCGTAAAATTCAGGGGCGCACTCGGCTGCTAAAAGGCTGGTTACTGTATACCGATCTGCATCCGGATTATGAAGTGGCCGACCATGTGGCCCACAAGCAGATCCCGTCGCTGTTTAACCAGGCGCAGTCCTTGCTGGCGCCCGCAGCGGTGGATGTACACAATCCGCAGCATGAACCGCAACTGTTGGCGCTGGTGGCCGGCATTAAAGCTATCAGCCGTGAAAATCTGCCACAGCATGCGGTGCCACAGGCGCAACCTGTGGCGGTCATTGCCGCTGAAGCCTTTGATATTCCTGATAATCCGTTGAAACAAGCGGTAGAAGAATATTTTTGTGCGGTTATCGATTCCGGCCGCAACCAATCGGCGTTGCAGTATCTTGAATCGCAACAGTTACCCTGGGATGCCGAAAGTTGGCTGTTTCAGGTGATCGGCGGTTTTGAAGGGCTGAGTGATGAACACAAACAGTTTTTTGAGCTGGAACCGCTGGGGGAGGTCCACCCTATTTATTCCGGTAATTTTATTATCCGCGATGTAGAAGTGGGATTGCGTTGACAGCAATCGACAAATAATGCAGATAAAATGCCTGTTGCAAATATCCCTGCGACGGGCAATCCACAAGCTTTTGTATTTTGTGAGCGAACGCTAATATTCTCGCGTCGTCGGGACAAAATGACTGTTTTCATTTTCAGCGGGCTGTGTATTGTAATGCACAGCCATTTGGTGTTGTCTGAAATAATAAACCTAATGTTGGAAGGCACTTGTTTGCTTGGTTGCGACATGATGAAGGCGCAGTTGCCACTGCGGTCGCACGGCTTGGCGGTAGCTTCTTGATGTAGGAAAAATAAAGGAACTCAACGATGCAAAGACGAGATTTTTTAAAGAATGCTGCCTTGTTATCTACTGCGGGGGTCATCAGCCCATTGCTGGCAACCTCGGTGCAGGCGAAACCTGCCATCGCGGCCGCTGAAGGGCACCGCCGTTTTACCGTAACGCAGAACTATGATGTAAAAGCGCCTGAAGGTTCCGCTGGCGTGGTGAAATTGTGGATACCGCTGCCGGTAGACATGACCTTTCAACATGTATGCAGTTTGCAATATCAGGGCAACTATCAAGAAGCTTATATCACCACAGGTAATGCTTATGGTGCCAAAACGCTGTTTGCCACTTGGCCAGATGCCAAAAGTAAACTGACCCTAACACTGGAGTTTGTGATTGAAACTCAGGATTGGGAACCGCGTAAAAACGGTGAGCTGGATAACTATAAAGTGCCTGACGTGATTCAATATCCCGCCGAAGTTAAACCTTATCTGCTGCCAACTACCCATATTCCGGTCGATGGGCTGGTAAAACAGACGGCAGATAAAATTGTCGGTTCTGAAACTAACCCGCTGAAAAAAGCCCATAAAATCTATCTGTGGGTGACCGACAATATGTTCCGCGACAACGATGTCATCGGTTGTGGTACCGGCGATGTGGCGACTATTTTGAAAACGGGCAATATGGGCGGCAAATGCACGGATATCAGTTCCGTATTTGTGGCACTGGCGCGAGCTGCGGGTATTCCAGCAAAAGAAGTATTCGGTATCCGCGTTGGACAAGCGATTAAACTGGGTAAGTATTCCCATAAAGCGTTTGGTAGTGCCGATGATAAAGGCGTTGCTAAAATCAGTGGCGGTCAGCATTGTCGCGCCATGTTCTATCTGGCGGGCTATGGTTGGTTGCCAGCCGATCCGGGAGATGTGACTAAATTGCGTTTGGTTGAGAAAAAGGATAAACAGGATCCAGCCTCTCAGGCCGTCAACGATTATCTGTTTGGCAACTGGGAAATGAACTGGATTGCCTTTAACTATGGCCGTGATTTTGATTTGTATCCGAGCGCGGAACAGACACCGATCAATGATTTTGCCTACCCCTATGCTGAAGTTGATGGCGATCCGGTGAATTTCTACGATCCCAAAGTATTCGCTTATGACTACCAGTCAACCGAACAGCGCTAACACCCAGCAAGGTTCCCACGGCTTTGTGGCTACTGTGGCTACGGCGGTTATCGCCGCGGTAGCCTCGAGTTTGTGTTGTATCGGACCCTTGTTGTATCTGGTGTTTGGCATTTCGGCGGCCAGTCTATCTGGAGTTGAACAGCTGACCTGGCTGCATTATCCGATGCTACTGCTGTCAACAGGGTTAATTGCACTGGGTTTTTGGCGGTTGTATTTTTCCCGCAGACCCTTGTGCAGCGGCACGTTCAGTCGCACTAAGCTGTTAATCCTGTATTGGCTCGCGGTGCCGCTGGTGCTAGCCTTTCAGCTTTACCCTTATGTGCTGCCCTGGATTCTGGAGTGGTTTGAATGAAACGTTTAATGCTGATAATACTGTTGCTTGGTAGTCCTGCGGTGTGGGCTGCCGATGAAACGGTGATTATCGATGTAGAAGCCATGACCTGTCCGCTTTGCGTTACTGTGGTCAATAAAGTGTTGCGGCAAACGGACGGAGTGATCAAAGCCAAGTCATCACTGAAAACCCGCCAGGCGGTGGTGGTAGTGCCCGAGGGTTTTGATACCAATAAATTGCTACAGGCGATTGATAAGACTGGCTATAAGGGCGTTATTCATCAGGTTGAAAAATCATCATAACGCTACGCAGTCAGTTCGACCTAAAAGCGATGCTTCGGCATCGCTTTTTTGTGTCGTTGGCTATTGGCCTTTCAGTAACTTACTGCATAATTTTACAAAATCAGAAGAAGTGACAATCCCCAAGACTTTGCGTTCACTGTCGATGACCGGCAGGCAACCATGTTTGTTACTGATAAAATAGTCCACCACGTCTGCCAGTGCTGTGTCGGCGGTCAATGGCGTAAAATCGGTTTCCATCAGTTCCACCAACGGGGTATAGCGTTCTCGTCTGTCCAGAGCCCCTGCACCGTAACGATTAAGCAGTCCCACGACCGTGGCGATCATTTTCTTGTGTGTCAGCAAACCTACTAAAGTGCCGTCGGCTTCTGAAATTACCGGCAGGTGTCTTACCCCTCGGCTCTGCATCAACAGGTGCGCATCCTTGATAGTGGCGCCGTCGCTGATACACACCACATTAGCTGTCATTATGTCCTGTACTTTCATGGTGTTTCCTTGTCTCAGTGTCGGCCTGGATGGGATTTGGCCGCAGCCATATCATACGCCAGCGCTGAAGATAAATGAATAATCAGCGGTTTCTTATAAACTTAATGATAAATTCACATACCAGTAACCGCCAGTACTGACAATTTGGGTCATTCAAGGATAGCTAAATAAGGAATGATTCATGACCCACTCGTTTTCCCGCCGTCGCTTTCTGGCACTGTCAGCTAAAGGCATAGGCGCTGCGGTAATCTCATACGGACTCATGGGCTGTAACAGCAATGATGATGACACCGACACTGTGGCCGCAACTTTTAAACATGGTGTTGCCAGTGGTGATCCGTTGAGTGATGCCGTGATCCTGTGGACTCGGGTGACCCCGGTCACTGATGCTCAGGTGAAAGTTTCCTGGCAAGTGGCGACTGACGCTGCTTTCTCACAGCTAGTCACTAATGGTGAGACACTGACCGATGCGTCACGGGATTACACGGTGAAAGTCGATGCCGTGGGACTAAAACCTGGGACGCGTTACTATTACCGCTTTGCTGTTGGTAACGTGCAATCATCGGTAGGTATTACCAAGACCCTGCCTCAGGGCCAGGTGGCATCAGTGAAACTGGCCGTCATGTCCTGCTCCAATTATCCTGCAGGTTATTTCAATGTATTCGCTCTGGCGGCCGAGCGTGACGATCTGGACGCTTTGTTGCATCTTGGCGACTATATCTATGAATATGGTCGAGGTCAGTACGCCAGTGAACATGCGGCAGAGCTGGGCCGTGAAGTTTTACCGGCTAATGAGTTGCTAACCCTTAGCGACTATCGCACTCGCTACGCCCAATACCGCAGTGATGCCAGCCTGCAGAAAATACATGCCAAGGTACCCTTTATTACCATCTGGGACGACCATGAAGTGGCGAATGATGCCTGGAAAGACGGTGCGGAAAATCATAACGATGGCGAAGGTGACTTCGAACTGCGTAAAGAGGCGGCGATGCAGGCGTATTTTGAATGGTTGCCGATCCGCCCTTGGCAAGCAGGGGATAATCAAGATATTTACCGCAGTTTCAGTTTTGGCGACCTGTTAGATCTGCACATGTTGGATACCCGTTTACTGGCTCGTGACAAACAGTTGGATTACGCGGATTATCTGGATGCCAATGGTAACTTTGATCAAGCAGGACTGATGGCGGCACTGACGGACAGCAGCCGCACCATGCTGGGACAAACACAATTGGCCTGGTTACAGCAACAGTTGCAAACATCGACGGCCACCTGGCAGGTCATTGGGCAGCAGGTACTGATGGGGCGCATGCTGTTACCTGCAGCGGTCGCCACCCAACAGATGTCCATCAGTGATTATGCGGAACTGGGGCAATTGGCGCAGTTGGCCGCCAGAGCCCAGGCCGGAGATCCAACACTGACGCAGGCCGAACTGGATTATCTGCTAGCAAATCAGGCCAGACTCACTCCAGAGGTGTTAGCATTGCTGCAATTACCCAATATTCCGTACAACTTGGATGCCTGGGACGGATACGGCTACGAGCGCGAGGTACTGTTACAGACGATTCGGACGCTGGGCAAAAATACCGTCGTGTTGGCAGGCGACACCCATAACGCTTGGGCCAATAATCTCAAAGATCAGGATGGCAATGCGGTGGCCGTGGAATTTGCCACCAGTTCCGTGACGTCACCCGGCATGGAAGACTATCTAGCGCTAGATCCCAGCCAAATCGATAGCTACGAACAAGCGGTGGTCAGCATGGTGACGGATTTGCAGTATACTAACTTGTTGCAACGCGGCTACTTACTGCTGGAACTCACAGCAGAACGGGCCGATGCCACCTGGTACTTTGTGGACACTATCTTGTCCAACAGTTTTGCGGAACTGTCCACCAGACGGCGTCAAGGGTATATGTTGGCTGGTACGCCAACAGTGGTAATGGTACCTTAGCGTTAAGCTCCCGAGCGACTGGACAAATGTGGCTGACAGCATAAGATGCAAATAGGGCCTTTTGCTGATAGCCACATTATGTTTGATGACTTTACGCTCGCAACCCTTAATCTCTACAACTTTGCCGCGCCACCGTTGGCCTACCATCAATTCGACAACATCTACACTCAGTTGCAATGGCTGCAAAAGTGCGACTGGATCACTCGCTGGATCCGTACCGCCAAACCACAACTATTGGCGATGCAGGAAGTGTTCAGTCCCGATGCGCTGCAAGCATTGTGTGAAAAATGTGGGCTACCTTATTTTGTCACGGTAGCGCAGCCGCAGATAGAAGGATTCGTGGCGCATCAGAGTGTGGTGGCACTCGCCAGCAGTTATCCACTCACCGATGTCAGCGACGTTGAGATTGACCGGCAACTGATTTCGGCGCTGGGGTTAATGGATGAGTTTGTGCCCAGTCGCCGTTTCCTGCGGGCAACCACAGTGTTGCCTGGAATTGGTAGCACCGATATTTATGTGGTGCATTTTAAGTCTCCTCGTTCACTGCTAACGGCAGAGGACAGCCGTCTGCAAGGGGTGCCTGCATTGTTGGCGGGCAGCGCCCTCGGTCGCTGGGCATCCATTGTCAAACGGGGTACCGAGGCCGCGTTGTTATACCAGGCAATGTTGCAACGCCGTAACCATAGTGGTCATGCGATGGTGCTGATGGGGGACTTTAATGCCACCATCGACAGCAGCGAAATGCGCGCCTTAATGACCGACAGTAGTCGCGTGTTTACCTCAGATATCCGGGCGGCAGGTTTGGCCGCATTGGACGCACTGCAATTGCAACAGCGCATTGGTTACTATCGCTTATATGATGCATGGGAGTTAGGGCAACAATATCAGCCAATGACCGATGCCCGCCCCGTCAGCCATTTTCACGGTGCTAGCGGCAGTGCGGTTGACCATATTCTGTTAAGTCAGGAGTTCAATGGCGCTAGCCAGCACAGCCTGGGTCAGGTAAAGGAATATCGGGTGTATGACGATCACTTGCTGCGACCAAATTATCAATTGGACGCTATGGCCAGCGATCATACGCCAGTGACCGTCACCATCAGTTTGCGATAGCCAGGCATCTGCCAGGCAATGCAGAATTAAGGTATGATGCGCGCCATAGCGCGATGGTGATAGATACCATTCGCGACCGTATCAGCGTTTTCATAGCCAAAGGGCATCGCATAGTGGACAGGATCAAACTTAAACCGGGGCGCGAAAAATCGCTCGATCGCCATCATCCTTGGATATTTTCCAGCGGTATTCACAACATCAAAGGCCAGCCACTTGCCGGTGCCACTGTCGATGTGGTGGCACACGATGGGCGTTGGCTGGGGCGTGGTGCCTGGTCACCAGAGTCGCAAATCCAAGTGCGTATCTGGAGTTTTGACCGCGAACAAGAGATTGACCGGGCATTTTTTCTGCGTCGTATTGAGCGGGCGCAAAAGGCAAGAGATGCGCTAATCGCCCGGCAAGGGCTAACGGGTTATCGTTTGATTGCCGCTGAGTCTGACGGACTGCCAGGGATTACCATCGACCGCTACGCCAATGTGCTGGTGTGTCAGCTGTTATCTGCTGGTGCTGACTATTGGCGTGACACTTTGGTATCGGTGCTGGCGGAACTGTATCCAGATTGTGCCATTTATGAACGCTCGGATGTGGATTCCCGTAAAAAAGAGGGGCTAGCGCTGACGACGGGTCTGCTGCATGGCGAGTTGCCGCCGATGCCCGTGGTAATTGAGGAAAATGGCGTCAAGATTGCGGTGGATGTTACCACCGGGCACAAGACCGGATTTTATCTGGATCAACGTGACAATCGAGTGGTTGCTGCGCGCGCCGTAGCGGGGAAATCTGTGCTTAACTGCTTCTGTTACACCGGCACCTTTGGCGTTTATGCCGCTAAAGGTGGTGCTGCCAGTATCGAAAATGTCGATGTCTCCTCGCAGGCTTTGGCAACGGCCAAAGCCAATATGGCCCTTAATGGCCTTGATGACAGCCAGGTGCAATACACTGAGGCCGATGTATTCAAATTGTTGCGGCAGTACCGGGATGAAGGGCGGAAATTTGATGTCGTAGTGCTGGATCCTCCTAAATTTGCGGACAACAAAGCCCAACTACCAGGTGCCTGCCGTGGCTACAAGGATATCAACATGCTGGCAATGCAGTTGTTGGTGCCTGGTGGCACTTTGCTGACATTTTCCTGCTCTGGTTTGATGCCTGCGGATCTGTTCCAAAAAATAGTGGCCGATGCGGCTTTGGATGCTAAACGCGAAGCGCAGTTTACCGAGCGTTTAAGTCAGGCGGCTGATCATCCGATTGCAGCTGCCTTCCCCGAAGGCTTTTACCTGAAAGGCCTGGTTGCTACGGTGTGGTAAGCGCCAATCGTGATTATCAAAATAATAAAGGGTGAAATTTTCACCCTTTATTATTCCTAAAATATGCCATCATCGATGCTGATAATTAATTAGATTTAATTGACATAATTAATTAATCATTTCACAGAGTAAACTGGTTTGATAGGGAACACTTTGTAAAATTAAAAGTGGCTCATGAAATGGGTTTTTATGTGATATTTCTCATCTAATTATTTATTTTGAATTAGCGAAATAATATCTAGATCTAACTCACTTCCTATTATTTTTATTATGTTTCAATTTTAATAATTACTTTCTCATTATGATAGTTAGCATTTTATTAATTTAATATTAATCGTTATATCCGACATTCCGCAGCTAATTTAGGAATAAACTACCTCATAGAGTCTACCGAGTAATTTGAGTAGTTGTGTTTGGTGCTCTTGAAGTCCAGTGATGAACCGATGGCCGTTAATCTCTAACGT
>NZ_JAFNJD010000023.1:0-65421 GCF_017368415.1 Shewanella sp. 4t3-1-2LB | reverse complement strand
ACTCACCCGTCCGCCGCTCGCCGGCAGAGTAGCAAGCTACTCCCCGCTGCCGCTCGACTTGCATGTGTTAGGCCTGCCGCCAGCGTTCAATCTGAGCCATGATCAAACTCTTCAATTAAAAGTTTTTGACTCTAATGAATGACTGTTCTATTCGAACACTCTTCAGTGAGTTTTAAATCGTTTTCCGATTTCATTCACTGCGAGTGCCCACACAGATTGCTTGATATTTTGTTAAAGAGCGTACCCTTGAACACTGCTTCAAAGGCGCCGACTTCATCGGCTCAGGGCTGCGTATTCTACACACCCGAATTTTAGCGTCAAGCCATTTTTTCAGTTCGTTGTCGCAATTATTTAATTGCTGTGCAGCGGTTGAAATTTAAGGCTTTTAGCCGTTATCTCAGCATCAACAATGCAGCGACTACGCTACCAAGTTGCCGTACAACGAGGGCGCATTATAGGGAGCTAAACAGATAGCGCAAGCGCTTTTTTAAGGGGAAATTGATCTTTTTTGATCTTCACTGATTAGCCACATTAAGCGCACTGCATATCCCCAGAGTTATCCACAGTTCTGCATTAAGCGCAAAAAAAGAGGTAGCTGAATCGCTACCTCTTTCTTAATAATGCTGCTCTCTTTATTTAAGACAGCTTACCATGGCAGTGCTTGTATTTTTTACCTGAACCACAAGGGCAGAGATCGTTGCGGCCAACTTTGTCACCCTGCCGCATAACCGGCACTTGTGGCAGATCTGCTGGCGGCTGGTCATCCGCGGTGAGCGCTTCTGATTGCGCATGCTGGTATTCATGGCGAATACGCGCTTGCTCCTCACGGCGCCGAGCTTCCATCTCATCGACATCTTCCTGTGCCTGTACCTGTACTTTGGACAAAATACTGATCACGTCGTGTTTCAGTTGCTCCAACATCTGCTGGAACAGTTCGAAGGACTCTCGCTTATATTCCTGTTTGGGATTCTTTTGTGCATAACCGCGCAGATGGATCCCCTGTCGCAGATAATCCATGGCAGACAGATGCTCTTTCCAGAGACCGTCTAGGGTCTGCAGCATGACGGCTTTTTCGAACTGCCGCAACACCGCCGGGCCGACCATCTGCTCTTTAGCATCATAGGCTTCTTGCCATTTTTCGACGATACGCTCACGCAAGGTCTCTTCGTGCAAATCATCTTCCTGATCGAGCCACTGCTGTACTGGCAGCTTCAGTGCAAATTCCTGTTCTAGACGCTGCTCTAGTCCAGCGACATCCCACAGTTCTTCAACAGATTGTGGTGGAATGTACTGATCGATCACGCCATTCACCACATCAGCACGAATCGCTTCAATGGAATCTTTGATGCTTTCAGCATCCATCAGAGCATTGCGCTGTGCGTACACTACTTGGCGCTGATCGTTGGCCACATCATCGTATTCCAGCAGTTGTTTACGAATATCGAAGTTACGGGCTTCAACTTTACGTTGAGCATTTTCAATGGCGCGCGATACCCAAGGATGTTCGATGGCTTCGCCCTCTTCCATCCCGAGTTTTTTCATCATGCCGGCCATACGGTCAGAAGCGAAGATACGCATCAGCGTGTCTTCCAGTGACAAATAGAAACGGGATGAACCTGGATCCCCCTGACGACCAGAACGACCACGCAACTGATTGTCGATACGGCGGGACTCGTGACGCTCAGTACCCAGAATATGCAGACCACCAGCAGCCACTACTTCATCATGACGCACCTGCCAGTCAGCACGGATCTGGGCAATTTGCGCTTCTGTCGGTGCTTCGAGTGCTTCGACTTCTGCCTTCCAATTACCACCGAGGACAATGTCGGTACCACGACCAGCCATATTGGTGGCAACCGTAACGGTGCCGGAACGCCCCGCTTGTGCAACAATCTCTGCCTCATGCTCATGGAATTTAGCATTCAGTACCTGATGCGGAATTTTTTCCTGTTTCAGCAAATGAGATAACAACTCGGATTGTTCAATGGATACTGTGCCCACCAGCACTGGCTGACCACGCTCACGGCAGCCTTTGATATCATTGATAATCGCAGTGTATTTCTCGCGGGCGGTCAGGTATACCAGATCGGCCATATCGTTACGGATCATCGGGCGGTTAGTTGGCACCACTACTGTATCCAGACCGTAAATATGCTGGAATTCAAATGCCTCGGTGTCGGCCGTACCGGTCATCCCCGCCAATTTCTCATAGATACGGAAATAGTTCTGGAAGGTGATAGACGCCAGCGTCTGGTTTTCATTCTGGATCTTGGCACCCTCTTTGGCTTCTACAGCCTGGTGCAAACCTTCAGACCAGCGTCGTCCCGGCATGGTACGTCCGGTATGTTCATCAACGATGATCACTTCACCATCCTGCACCACATAATCAACATCTTTTTCAAACAGATTGTGTGCCCGCAACGCGGCGTGTACATGGTGCAATAGCGAAATATTGGCCGCCGAATAGAGTGAATCGCCTTCGTCCAGCAACCCAGTCTTAATCAACAACTGCTCAATTTTTTCCTGACCACGTTCGGTCAGGTTCACCTGCTTGGCTTTTTCATCCACCGAGAAATCGCCAGTGCCGGTATATTCTTCCGAGTCTTCTTTGTCCTGCTTGACCAGATTTGGGATCAACTTATCGACTTTGACATATAACTCGGAACTGTCTTCCGCCGCACCAGAGATGATCAATGGCGTACGTGCTTCATCGATAAGAATGGAGTCCACTTCATCAATCAAGGCGTAATGCAAGGGACGCTGTACACGTTCCTGCGGTGAAAACGCCATGTTATCGCGCAGATAGTCGAAGCCGAATTCGTTGTTGGTACCATAGGTAATGTCGGCATTATACGCCGCCACTTTATCCTGGTGTCCCATCCCGGCAACGTTGACCCCAACGGTCATCCCTAAGAATTCAAATAATGGCCGGTTAGTCTCGGCGTCACGACGGGCAAGATAGTCGTTCACGGTGATGACGTGTACACCTTTGCCGGTAAGGGCATTGAGATAAGCTGGCAAGGTTGCGGTCAGCGTTTTACCTTCACCAGTGCGCATTTCGGCGATACGGTTACTGTCGAGTACCAGACCACCAAGCAGCTGCACATCGAAATGACGCATCTCAAATATACGTTTGGAGGCTTCACGCACAGTGGCAAAGGCTTCTGGGGTTATCTGCTCAAGCGACTCGCCATTGGCAAGACGTTCGCGGAATTCTGCGGTTTTGGCCTTCAGTTGCTCATCACTGAGCTTTTCATATTCCGTTTCAAGCGCATTGATTTTTGTAACGATTTTGCCAAGCGCTTTGAGGGTACGTTGGTTACGGCTACCAAATATCTTTGTCAGTAATTTACCTAACATCTGAATCACTTTTTAGTTGTAGGCCAGCGCTCAACTGAGTCTGGCGGCCAATTCCGATTAACCTGCGTGACGATACACAAATTTTTGTGGATCAATCTGTTGACCATTACGCAGTACTTCGTAATGTACATGGGGTCCGGTAGAACGCCCTGTACTTCCCATTACGGCGATTTTCTCGCCTTTGGCAACCACATCACCTACAGTTACTGACAAAGCTTCGTTATGGCCATAACGGGTACGGTATCCGTTACCGTGATCAATCTCCACCAGATTGCCATAACCAAACATTTTTCCGGCCCATGTCACCACGCCAGCAGCAGTGGCAACAACATCCGTTCCTTCTGTACCAGCAAAATCAATACCTTTGTGCATTGCCCGCTGGCCAGTAAAAGGATCATTGCGTAAACCGTAGGGCGAGGATAACCAGCCTTTATCGACTGGACGCCCTGATATATAACGCTCCTCACTTATATTGAGGTTAGAAGCCACTGTTTCAAGGAGTGACAACGTCGCGTTATTTTTATCAATTCCTGAGGCCAACCGATCCATATCAGCGATCAATTGGTCTAATTCTATCGTGGAGCCGATTTCGCTCCCGCCACCGACACCGACTTCGGCATCGAAATCAAATTGGTCGTCAAGCTGGTAATTCTGCGCCAATTGCTGCCCCAAAGCTTCGAGCCGGGTCAGTTTTGCCTGCATACGTGCGACATGGGCGACAAGGGTTGCCAACTGGGATTCAGTGGCTTGTTTGAGTTGCTTGACTTGTTTTTGTTGCTGTTCGCGGGCTAGCCGCTCTTGATCAACATTGGCTTGCTGGGATTCGAATCGCTGATGATTGTATTGATAGAGTCCAGCGCCCGCCGCAAGCAGCAGCATAGGCAGCAGCAGCCAGTATTTCCCCGGCTGCCAGCGCGTCACGCCATTTCGACCCTGAATAAAAACTGTTACACTCATAGCCTCAATAAGCCATCTTATTATCATAATGAAAAAGCTCCCCCAAGACCTCAGTCAATTGGTGCACCAGTCAGGCTCATTGCCGAGTCTGGCCGAGAGAGCAGAGCTTTTGTTATATCTGGACAAATACGTCAAACAGCTACTGACAGGTCCAGTTAGCGCACAGCTAACAGTTGCCAATTTGCGCCAGAATGTGCTGGTGCTTGAAACACCAACATCGGCCTGGGCTGCCAGAATCAACTTTCAAAAAGCGAAACTGTTACAACAGCTCCAGTCAGAGGCGCTCCCAATGCTTACCGCTATTGAGGTGAAAGTCAACCCGGCACTTGCGTCTGTCGATACAAAACCCAAGGTGACTCACAGGGCATTGAGCGAAACCGCAGCGGCTCACATCAATGCACTAGCCGAACATACCGAAGGTACGCTGGGCCAGAAATTAAAACGGCTGGCTGCACTGGCCAGCCGTCAAGGCTCGAAAGACTGAGTTACGCCATCACCACGCCGGTCGGCATATTGAAACTGACCGGAGCATCGGCTTCTTTATCAAAGCTCACCACTTCCCAAGCTTCTTGGTTGGAGAGCAGTGCACGCACCAGACGGTTATTCAGTGCGTGCCCGGTTTTAAATGCGCGGAATTCACCAACAATTGCATGACCCGCTACATACAGATCACCAAATGCATCGAGAATCTTGTGCTTAACAAATTCATCCTCATAACGCAGGCCATCGGGGTTGAGGACTCGGTATTCATCAAGCACCACGGCATTTTCCATACTCGCGCCAAGGCCAAGATTGTTGGCCCGCAGATATTCCACATCACGCATAAACCCGAAAGTTCTGGCGCGGCTGATATCTTTGATAAACGCGGAGGAGGAAAAATCCATCACCATGTGTTGTTGGCTACGAGCGATTTCGGGATGAGCAAAGTCGATTTCAAAATCCACCTTGAAGCCTTTATAAGGCCGCAATTCTGCCCATTTATCGCCGTCTTCCACGCGTACAGTCTGCTTGATTCTAAGATATTTCTTAGCCACTGACTGCTGTTTTATCCCGGCACTCTGCAACAGGAACACGAAGGGGCTGGCACTGCCATCCATCACCGGGATTTCCGGGGCATTCACTTCGATCACAGCATTATCAATTCCCAGACCGGCCAAAGCAGCAAACAGATGTTCAATTGTTGCAATACGCACACCTTCGTCATTCACCAGTGCGGTACACATGGTGGTTTCACGCACCATTTCCGCCTTTGCTGGAATGGTGACATTAGGCTGCAGATCCGTGCGCACAAGCTGGATACCGGTATTCACCGGTGCGGGTCTCAGGGTTAAAGTCACCTTCTTGCCGGAATGTAATCCGACACCGGTTGCTTTCACCGTATTTTCAAGAGTTCTTTGAAAAATCATTTAGTTACCCGTAACCATTGCAACAATAAACGTCAAAATTCTACCACTAACAACCGGACCAAGCTCGCGGCTGGTCGGATATCCTAGCATAATCAAGCCATTTCACAAAAAAAATCCTGTCACTGCAATCATCATCCGCATTGACCAATGATTAATCAGATCCAGTTCACAAACCGTCAGTCAGCCTGTTTACGTAAAAATGCCGGAATATCCAGATAATCCAGTTCATTCTTATGGCTAGGGGCTGGTTGTGGTGCCGGTACGACATTGCTCTTTGGTGCTGGCGCTGTAACCGCTTCTTCAGGCTGCACATAAGCTTCGACACGCGGTTCAGCTACAGGTTCAGTACGCATGGGTTTGGAAACCAGCTGAATGTCAGGTTTTCTGTCCGCGCCAATACCGGTCGCTACCACTGTTACACGTAACTCATCGCTCATTTCTGGGTCGATAACTGCACCGACAACCACTGTCGCGGTATCAGAAGCGTATGCTTTCACGTGGTTACCCACAGTTTCAAACTCTTCGATACTCATGTCCATACCAGCGGTAATGTTTACCAACACACCTCGAGCACCCGCCAAATCGATATCTTCCAGCAAGGGGCTGGCAACCGCAGCTTCTGCCGCTTCTTCGGCGCGGTCTTCACCACGAGCGACACCTGTGCCCATCATGGCATTACCCATTTCCGACATCACGGTACGCACGTCAGCAAAGTCAACGTTGATCAGACCAGGCCGAGTGATCAGTTCTGCAATCCCCTGTACCGCGCCCAGCAATACGTTGTTAGCCGCCGCAAAGGCATCTAGTAATGAGGTACCACGCCCCAGCACTTTCAGCAGTTTTTCATTAGGGATGGTGATCAATGAATCCACATGTTTGGCCAGCTCGGCAATCCCCTGTTCGGCGTAAGCCATACGCTTTTTACCTTCGAAGGGGAATGGCTTAGTCACCACGGCAACAGTGAGAATACCTTCCTGACGAGCAATTTCAGCCACTACTGGCGCAGCTCCCGTACCGGTACCGCCGCCCATACCTGCGGCGATAAAGATCATATCGGCACCTTTGATGGCGGCGCGGATGCTTTCTTTATCTTCTTCTGCGGCAGCACGACCAACCTCAGGATTAGCCCCGGCACCCAGACCTTTAGTCACATCGCGACCAATCTGAATAGTGGTGCCCGCTGCGGATTTTCGCAGCGCCTGTGCGTCGGTGTTGGTGACCATAAACTCAACACCTTCAATATTATGTTTTACCATGTGCTCGATGGCGTTACCGCCACCACCGCCCACGCCGATGACTTTGAGCACTGCATCGCTCAACGCATCATTTTGAGTATCCATGATCTCAAACATGACCTTATTCTCCATCTACCTGCGTTAATGCGAGTTAAAACTCGCCTTTAAACCAACTCTGGACCCGATTCCATAAGCTGGTTACCCCTGGGCGCTCTGGACGTTCGAACTGTCGTTCGAGCACTCGCCGAGCACCGTAGCGGAGCAGCCCAACCCCAGTGGAGTAAATGGGCTGATCCACATATTCATACAAACCTTTCACCGGCAGTGGTGATGCCACTCGCACCGGCATGCCAAAAGTCGCTTCGGCAATATCCACGGCACCTTCAATCGACGCAGTGCCACCGGTAATCACCACGCCGGCAGCAATCTGATCTTCAAGACCGCTGTCTTTCAGTTGCTTGAACACCAGTTCAAACAATTCTTGGTAGCGTGGTTCCACCACTTCTGCCAGCGTATGCCGTGACATGGTGCGTGATGGTCGCCCGCCGACAGACGGCACCTCAATGCTGTCTTCACGGCTGACGGTAGCGCTACGCGCACTGGCGTACTGCACTTTAATCTGCTCCGCATGTGACAACGGTGTGCGAAAAATTTTGGCAATATCACTGGTCACCTGATTCCCGGCAACCGGGATTACTGCACAATGGCGCAAGGCACCGTTGGTATACACCGTGATATCTGTGGTGCCGCCACCGATATCCAGCAAACACACGCCGAGGTCTTTTTCATCAGCCGTCAATACTGCATCTGCAGAAGCGATACCGGAAAACACCAGATCATCCACTTTCAGACCGCAACGTTCGACGCTCTTGGTGATATTTTTCGCCATATCATTAGCACAGGTCACTATATGTACCTTGGCTTCCATGCGCATCCCTGACATACCGATGGGACTTTTAATCCCCTCCTGTACATCGATGGCGTATTCCTGTGGCAATACATGCAGAATGCGGCGTTCCGTGGGGATCTTTACTGATCTGGCCGTGTGGATCACATTTTCCACATCTTCCGATGTCACTTCTTCATCGTTAATCGACACCATGCCATTTTCATTCTGACAAGCGATATGCTTGCCGGAGATGCTCAGATATACCGACGACACTTGGCAGTCAGCCATCAACTCCGCCTGATCCAGCGCCCGCTGCACACTGCGGACAATCGAATCCAGATCATTGACGCCACCCTTGTCCATACCGCGGGAGGGATGGTTGCCGAGCCCCACTATGCTGATTTCGCCATCCGGCAGCACTTCGCCAATGATCACTGCGACCTTGGAAGTGCCGATATCCAATCCGACGATCAAATTTCTTTCTTGGTTCTTGGTCATCAATCACCGACTCTCTTGTTGTGGCTCTTGCCAGCCCACCGCCAATCCCGTGTCATAACGCAAATCCACTCTGGCGACACTTTTATCCTGTTTTAACAACTCTGGGTACACATTGATAAATCGTTGTACCCGCGACATTCGATCTTCTCGGCCCAGTGCCAGCACTATGCCATTACCCAGTACCGCTTCCCAAGCCAGCCGTGGCGTTAGGCTTAATTTCTCCAGACGAAAACTGTTGATACGCAATAGCTCGTCCAGCTGTTTAAACGCGGTCAGCACTTCGGCACCACGCTTTTCCGGTCCCGACAACCAAGGCAGATTCTCCAGCCCTGGTTTCGCAGGCGCCGCAAATACCTCGCCATGTTCGTTCAGCCAGGCGTCCTGGTTCCAATGTGCGACCGGCACCTGTTCCTGCAGATATACCTTTAGCTTTGCTGGCCAATCACGCCGCACTGATACCCGGTACACCCATGGCAGATTTTCCAATGCCTGCTGCACTTGCGTGACATCGGCACTGAAAAAACTGCGTTTCATCAGATCCTGCAATGCCAGCCGAATATCATTATCGCTGGTGTACTGCCGCTCACCTTTAATGGCAACTGCCTCAATTGGCAGTGCTTGCGCATCGTTCAGTAACAGGTTGAGCTTCCACCCTGCCAACACAAAACTGAGTACCACTAACAGTAAAAAGGCGATACCGCTGCACAGATACCAGTTAACCTGTGCTAACTGCGCTTTACCATCGTGCCATCTCTGCTTCAGTGTCATCGGGCTCTTCCAGCTCAGCGCCACACAAAAGCGGCCATTATATCGGCCTGTTGCTGGCGGTCAAAAACCACCATTCCTGCACGGGCAATAAGCCGCTTACGCAACGCCTTCACTGGTCTCATCTTTTGCAAAACCCAAACAGGTACGCGCCAATTCCCTAGAAATCGCTCCGATATTGCCAGCGCCTTGCGTCAGCAATAAATCACCGTCTTTAACCACGGACTGCAGAATTTCCGGTAGCTGTTCAGGCGTTGCCACATAGATTGGATCGACCTGCCCACGCAAACGGATGCTGCGGCACAACGCCCGGCTATCCACCCCGGCAATCGGGGTTTCTCCAGCCGGATAAACTTCCAACATCAACAAACAATCGACCTGCGATAATACATCCACAAAATCTTCATAAAGGTCGCGAGTACGGGTATAGCGGTGCGGCTGAAACACCATCACTAGCCGCTCATCCGGCCACCCGGCTCGCGCCGCGCGAATGGTCGCGGCAACTTCGCTGGGATGATGCCCATAATCGTCCACCAGCATCACCTTGCCATTAGGAGTTTCGTAATCCCCTAAATGCTGAAAGCGGCGGCCAATTCCCTGAAACTCGGCTAATGCCTTGATAATAGCGTCATCTTCAATATCGTCTTCGGTTGCCACCGATATTGCGGCCAGCGCATTGAGCACATTGTGCCGTCCGGGCAGATTCAACAACAGCGGTAGATCGTCTTTGCCTTTGCGGCGCACGGTAAATCGGCATTGACCACCTTGCTGGCTGAAGTCCAGCGCTTGCACATCCGCCTCAGTGTTAAAACCATAAGTCACCATATGCCGACCAATGCGCGGCAGAATATCGCGGATGGTCGGGTCATCGGTGCACAACACTGCCACACCGTAAAATGGCAGGTTGTGAAGAAAATCCACAAAAGTGCTTTTCAGTTTTTCAAAATCACCGCCATAGGTATCCATATGGTCGGCTTCAATGTTGGTGACCACGGACACCATAGGTTGCAGATGCAAGAATGACGCATCGCTCTCATCCGCTTCTGCAATCAGATAACGGCTATGCCCCAAACGCGCATTGGTACCGGCACTATTTAATAATCCACCGATGACAAAGGTTGGATCGCGGCCTGATTGGGCATAGATGCTGGCAATCAAACTGGTCGTAGTGGTCTTGCCGTGAGTGCCGGCAATGGCCACCCCGTGGCGATAACGCATCAGTTCTGCCAGCATCTCAGCACGGCGCACTATTGGGGTGCGATTGGCTTTAGCCGCCAGTAACTCAGGGTTGTCCTGATGGATAGCACTGGAAACCACCACCACATCGACATTCATCACGGCTTCGGCGCTGTGGCCTATTACCACCCGCGCCCCAAGGGCAGATAAACGGTCAGTCACTGCATTGCGAGCAATATCCGAGCCGCTAATCTGGTAACCTTCATTCAGTAACACTTCAGCGATACCACCCATACCAGCACCGCCAATACCAACGAAATGAATACGTCTCACCCGGCGCATTTCCGGGATGGTGGCTCTCACCTGAGCGTATTTTTCAGCAATAGTTGTCATTTTGATCCTTTATCTGCCAGTGCACTGCACACGGCTGCCACACGGTCAGTGGCATCCAGAACTGCGACAGTCCTGGCCTTACGGCCCATTTGGAGCAATTGTTCTCGGTCGTCTGCCAGCGCCAATAATGCTGCTGACAAGCTCTCTATATTCAGTTGTGACTGCGGTATCAATTTAGCGGCACCGGCATTCACCAGCACCTGCGCATTGCGGGTCTGATGATCGTCCACCGCATGTGGCAATGGCACAAAAATCGCTGGCAGCCCCACAGTTGCCAACTCTGATACTGTCAGTGCCCCTGCCCGGCAAATCACTAAATCCGCCCACCGATAGGCGGCTTCCATGTCATCAATAAAATCGGCAACCTTGACGCGGTCATCCTGCCCGCAGTGTTTATACTGTGCCTGCACTGTGGCCTGATTGCCTTTCCCCGCCTGATGCCAAACCGTGACTGACAATGACTGACTGACCTTTGCCACGGTTTCTGGTAGTAGTTCGTTGAACACTTTAGCGCCCAAACTACCGCCCACAACCAGCACTTTTACCGCTTCAGAGCTCACGGTTTTGGGACTCGCCCCCAATGCAATGAGCTCGGCACGGATCGGATTACCCACCACCTGAGCGCTAACCTGAGTGAAGGTGTTGTCAAAGGCACACAACACTTGGGTCGCAATTTTTGATAATAATTTGTTGGTCAGCCCCGGTACCGCATTTTGTTCATGCAATACCAGCGGAATACCTGCCAACTTAGCGGCCACACCACCCGGACCGCTGGCATAACCGCCCATGCCTAACACCACGTCTGGTTTAAATTCCCGGATAACCTTTAACGCCTGCATAATCGAACGCAGCACTTTAAACGGTGCCGCCAACTTACGCAAAATACCGTTACCGCGAACGCCTTTAATATCGATAAAGTCGATATCAAAACCATGTTGCGGTACTAATCTGGCTTCCATACGTTCAGCGGTCCCCAACCAGCGGATCTGCCAGCCTTGCAGCGCCAGACGTCGGGCTACAGCCAGCGCCGGGAATACGTGACCGCCGGTCCCGCCGGCCATCACCAATAAGCGCTTGCTTCCAGCCGTCACAGCCATTATTTCATTCTCCCCTGTACTGCCTGGATCAGACTCAAGCGGCGCTCATAATCAATACGCAGCAGCACCATCGCTGCAGCGGTCATTACCCACAGGCTACTGCCACCGTAGCTGATAAAGGGCAATGTCAGCCCTTTGGTGGGTAACATACCGATACTGGCGCCAACATTCACCACGGTCTGAAAACAGATCCAGATGCCAATGGCGTACGCCAGATATCCTTCAAACGGCCGTTCCATCGCCAGACATTGATGCCCCAAACGCAACGCCCGTAACGATACAAATAGCAGTACCGCTAGTACCGCGATAATGCCGACAAATCCTAACTCTTCACCGATAATGGCGAAGATAAAATCGGTATGGGCTTCTGGCAGGTATTCCAGTTTCTGGATACTGTTACCTAGCCCTTGTCCCAACCAGTCACCGCGACCATAGGCCATCAGTGACTGTGTTAATTGATAGCCGCTGCCGAACGGGTCTTGCCAGGGATCCAGAAACGATGTCACCCGTCGCATACGGTAAGGCTCTAGCAATACCAACAGTACAAATGCCATCGTGCCTGCGAGGATCAACGCAAAAAAGTCCAGCAAGCGTGCGCCCGCCAGAAACAGTAATCCTACGGTCACAACAAACAGCACCACCACAGTTCCCAAGTCTGGCTGCATCAGGATCAGCACCGCATATACGGCAAACACGGCGATCGGCTTGTAAAAGCCTTTAGCATTTTCCCGTACTTCTTGATGCCGCCGCACCAAATAACCCGCCATATAGACCGAGAAAGCAAACTTAGCCACTTCGGCCACTTGGATACGAATTGGCCCAAGTGACAACCAGCGAGTGGCACCATTAACTGAAGTGCCCACCAACAGCACCGCCACCAACATCAGCCCGACCACCAGCAACATCAGCGGGCTTAACTGCTGCCAGCGTTGCATATCTACCTGCAACACTACGGCGGCAATCACTACACAACCCGCCAGATAACCGGCATGCCGTTCCACAAAATAAAACGGGTTACCGGTAAGACTCTGGGCTTCTGGCATGGAAGCCGACATCACCATCACAAAGCCAAAGCCGATTAACGACAATACAGCGAACAGCAGTTTGCGGTCATACAACTGCATGCCCGGTGCACTGCGATCAGCAAACCAGCCCGACCATGGCCATTTGATGCCACCGCCAAACAGATTTAGCTGACGTTCGTCAGTCTTGCTGTTCATCCAGCGCCTCCACTAAGTGGCGGAAATCGTCACCTCGGGCCATAAAGTTGCTGTACATATCCAAGCTGGCACATGCCGGAGATAACAACACGATGTCGCCGGAGTTAGCCAGTTCATGGGCTTTAGCAACTGCCTCAGCCATGGTTTTAACTTTGATTGCCCCTTCTTTCTGCGCCGCAATTTTGTCGCCATCGCGCCCTAAGGTGATCAGCTTGCTAACACCTTTTAACGCTGCCTGCATAGTGCTGAAATCAGCCCCTTTGCCATCACCACCCGCAATCAGGATGATGTCGCCAAGATAATCACTAAAGCCCTGCAGCGCCGCTAAGGTGGCGCCTACGTTAGTAGCCTTTGAATCGTTAACCCAAGTCACGCCTTCTTTTACTGCTACCAACTCACAACGGTGAGGCAGGCCTTTAAACTCCTCTGCAACCTTTGCCATAGAAGCTTTATCGACCCCGGCCGCATCTGCCAATGCCATCGCCGCCAGCATATTGGCCTGGTTATGCGTTCCCAGCAGTGCGACATCCATGACATTCATGATTTCACTGCTACCGTGCACTATCTTGCCATCGGTAATTCCCCACTCATCGCCATCCGGATTATCCAACCCAAAGCTGTTGTTATTCATCGGATTCAGCGGTTTAGTCAGTTCATCATCGCGGTTGTAGATGGCTAGACGACTCTGTTCGAACAACCGTAGTTTGGCATGGCGGTATGCTTCCAGATCGCTGTACCTGTCCATATGATCTTCACTGATGTTAAGACAGGTCGCCGCCAGACAGTCGAGGCTATTGGTGGTTTCTAACTGGAAACTGGACAACTCCAGTACATAATGGGTTGCCGGATGTTGTAGTAAATCCAGCGCAGGCACCCCGATATTACCGCCCACCGCCACTTGCAGTCCGGCTTGTTTTAGCATTTCCCCTACCAGGGTCGTAACGGTCGATTTACCATTGGAGCCAGTAATCGCCAAGACGCATGGCGGGCGATCAGCAATAGCACGAGCAAACAGTTCGACATCACCAATGACTTCAATGCCCATATCCAGCGCCACACGGACTTCAGGAGTATCTAGTGGAATACCAGGACTGATAATGATCTGTTTAGCTTGCACTAATGAACGACAATCGAAGCCGCCAAAATGACATTCCAGTTGCGGATATTCAGCTTTGATCTCATCACCACCCGGCGGATTGCGACGGCTGTCCATCACTAATGGCAAAATGCCCTGAGACATCAGATAACGCACCACAGATTTACCTGTGGCACCCAATCCCAGCACGATATGTGAATAACGCCCGTTCATACCCTTACCTCAGCTTGAGGGTCGCCAGACCCAACAGCACCAAGAACAGCGAAATGATCCAAAAACGCACAATCACCCGCGGCTCCGGCCAGCCTTTCAATTCATAATGATGATGGATAGGTGCCATGCGGAAAATTCGCTGACCACGTAATTTGTATGAGCCTACCTGTAAAATTACCGAAACCGTTTCCATCACAAATACGCCACCCATGATCACTAACATGATCTCCTGGCGCACCAACACTGCCATCGCGCCCAGCGCGGCACCGAGCGATAATGAACCGACATCGCCCATAAACACCTGTGCCGGATAGGTGTTAAACCATAGGAAACCAAGGCCTGCACCAACAATGGCAGTGCAGACAATAACCAGTTCACTGGAACCCGGCAGATGTGGGATATTCAAATAGGCAGCAAACTGCGCGTGGCCGGACAAATAAGCCACCAGCGCAAATGCCGCAGCCACCATTACGGTGGGGGTAATTGCCAATCCATCTAGGCCATCGGTCAAGTTGACCGCGTTACTAGACCCAACAATGGTGAAGTAAGTCAGTACAATGAAAAAGATACCGAGTTGTGGCATCACCTCTTTAAAAAAAGGCACGACTAATTGGGTGTCTCCGGGGACAGCCGCCGACACATACAGGTATACACCAACCACTAATGCTGCTACTGACTGCCAGAAATACTTCCAACGCGCCGCTAAGCCTTTTGGGTCCTTACGGATCACTTTGCGGTAATCGTCCATAAAGCCGATAAGCCCGTAGGCCGCCAGCACAAATAACATCACCCACACATAGCGGTTATCTAGGTCGCCCCACAACAACACGCTGATAAAGATGCCCGCGAGGATCAGCAAGCCACCCATCGTTGGCGTACCACGCTTACTGAAATGGGATTCTGGACCGTCGTTACGCACCACCTGACCAATTTGTAACAACTGCAACTTACGGATCAGCCTTGGCCCCCACCACAGCGAAAAGCTCAATGCGGTCAGCAATCCCAGAATTGCCCGGAAGGTCACATAAGAAAACACATTAAACCCTGTATAAAACTGGGTCAGATATTCCGCCAGATAAACCAGCATTTACACTAACTCCCCGCGCCCAAAGGCAACTACAAGGGCTTCCACCACTCGCTCCATACGCGAGCTGCGAGACCCTTTAACCAACACGGTGACTTTCCCTGGTAGCCGGTTGAGATGTTTTATTAATGCGTCCACCAATGAACTAATGGCCTGATAATGCTCCGTGGCAAAAGCCGCACTGGTGTGTTTTGTCAGTTCACCGCAGCAAAACAGCGCATCGATCCCGGCCTTACGGGCACGCTCTCCCAACTCACGGTGTAAAGGCGCAGCATTGTCGCCTAATTCACCTAAATCGCCCAGTACCAAAATGCGATTTCCGTCAATTTCCTTAAGCCAATTTATCGCAGCAGTTACGGAGTTGGGATTGGCGTTATAACTGTCATCCACCAGCGTAATGCGCCCCAATTGCGAAGGTAGCATCCGCCCTTTTACCGGCTGCATTAATGCCAATCCGTTGGCGATGTCAGCCAAATCAAGCCCTAAGCCTAGGCACAGACCGGCAGCGGCCAGTGCATTATGGACCTGGTGCTGGCCCGCCAAGGGTAACATCACCGGCTGAACCTGAGCTTGCCAGTGCAGATCAAAACGATAATAGCCATTACCATCATGTTGCAGATTGTCAGCGCGCAGGGGCGCATCGGCAGTCACCGCAAACTCTAGCGACCTATGCCCGGCTGCCGCATCGCGCATCACTTGGGCATAACGATCATCCGCGTTAATCACCGCAACCCCTTGAGGTTGAAGGTGTCGAAAAATTTCTGATTTAGCGGCGGCGACACCGGCCTCTGAACCAAAACCGGCGAGATGGGCACTACCGACATTATTCACCAACGCCACATCCGGCCGCACGATGGCCGAGGTGTAGTCAATTTCCCCTGGGTGATTTGCGCCCAGTTCAAATACCGCAAACTGATGTTGTGGTTGCAATCGCAACGCGGTAAGGGGAACACCGATATCGTTATTAAAATTGCCCGAAGTAGAAAGCACTGATGCCTGCTGCGACAGAATGGTAGCCACCATCTCTTTAACGCTGGTTTTGCCATTGGAACCGGTCAGTGCGACGCAACGCGGATTAACCCGGTCGCGTACCAGTGCACCTAATTGTCCCAACGCTTTATGAGTATCAGGGACCAGAATTTGCGGCAAATCCAGCGGCAGTAGCTTGCTGACTAATAAGGCTCCGGCCCCCGCATCGACAGCGGTCTTTGCATAATCGTGACCATCAAAACGCTCACCTTTGAGAGCAATAAACAAACCGCCTGCGGCGATTTCTCGACTATCTGTGCTGACACTATCGATTTGCACATCAGCAAAGGTCTGAGACAGCAACTGTCCCGCTACTGCGGTGGCAATATCGCCTAACGTTAACGGGATCATTGTTGACCTCCGCTAATTTCGCGAGCCAAAGCTCGCTCATCATAATGATGTTTCACGCCAGCAATTTCCTGATAAGTTTCATGGCCTTTGCCTGCCAGTACAATAAGATCTCCGGCTTTGGCCTGACTGACGACATAGCGGATGGCCTTCACGCGATCCACCTCGGTCAGCGCCTGTTGCGGGTGAGCCAGCCCCGCGACTATGTCATTAATAATCTGTTGTGGCTCTTCGCTACGAATATTGTCACTGGTGATCATCAGCCGATCCGCCAACCGCTCGGCGATTGCGCCCATTTGCGGCCGTTTGCCTTTATCACGATCGCCACCACAGCCAAACACACACCACAACTGGCCCTGACAATGTTCCCGCGCTGCCAGCAGTGCTTTTTCCAGCCCATCTGGGGTGTGGGCGTAATCCACCACCAGCGAAAAGCCTTGAGCTGATGCAAAACATTCCATGCGCCCGGGTACGGGTTGCAGCTGTGGTGCCAATTGCAGCAATGCCTTAAGGGGATAACCGAGGGCATACAAGGCGGTCAGCGCCGCCAACAGATTTGACAGGTTAAACTCGCCCAGCAGCGGGGTTTGCAGTTGACCTTCACCTTCCGGCCAGCGGATACGTGCTTGAATGCCGGCATGATGGTAATCGGCATCGAATGCCAACAGTGTGGCGCGCGGATCGTTTTGCAGACTAAAGCCCAACAGCCGCGTTTTATCCATGCTGTCAAACCAAGAGGAGCCGATGCTATCGTCAAGATTAACTGCGGCTTTTTTTACCGTTGGGAAACGCAATAACCGCTGCTTAGCGGCAGCGTAAGCTTCCATACTCTTGTGAAAATCCAGATGGTCGCGGCTGAGATTGGTGAAAACCGCAACTTCAAATGGCACCGCATCTACCCGCCCTTGCACCAAACCGTGACTGGAAACCTCCATGGCGCACACATTGACGCCGGACTCCCCCATCTGCTTGAACTGCGCCATTAACGTAATGGCATCGGCCGTGGTATTACCGGTGTCATGCAGATGGCCAGGACGGCCATTACCGAGGGTGCCCATTACACCAGCCTGCTGACCGTACAACTCAACCCATTGCGCAATCAGTTGCGTTACCGATGTTTTGCCATTGGTGCCAGTAACCCCCACAATTCGGGGCTTGCCGGGGATCAACCCGTAGTACTGTGCCGCTAATGCTGAGACCTGACGGTTCAGCCTGAAAAACTCAATGACCAACCCATTAGCACTACTGACTTTCCCATGATCTTCCGGGTTATCAGTATGCTTTAACACTGCTGCGGCGCCATTTTTAAACGCCGCACTAATATATTCACGACCGTCGGTTTTAAACCCCGGCACCGCGACAAACAAACCACCACTTACCACTTTACGGCTATCAAGTGTTGGCGCAGCTACCGTTTCACTACCGGCATAATGGAACCATGGGGCGAGCAGATCCTTCAGTAACATCATTCTTTTCTCCCCGGAGTACCCGCCAACTGCACCTGTGCCTTCGCACTCACAGGCTCTACATTTAACATCTGCAGCGCACCTGACATCACCTTACCAAATACCGGGCCGGAAACATCGCCACCATAGTAATGGTCACCCTTGGGCTCATTGACCACCACCACCATCGCCAATCGCGGATTATTTGCGGGGGCAACACCAGCAAACAAAGCCACATAATCATCGCCATAACCACCAGCGACCGCTTTGCGGCTGGTACCGGATTTACCGGCTACGGGATAACCGTCGATATGCGCCTTGGTGCCAGTACCACCGGTTTCTGTTACACCCACCAGCATTTTCAACACTTCTTTGGCTGACGTCTCGGAAAGCACGCGTACACCGTCCGGGGCCTGTTTAAGCTTCAGTACTGAAGCCGGGCGTAAAATGCCGCCACTGCCCAGCGTGGCGTACATGCGCGCTAACTGCAGAGGTGTTACCGTCAAGCCATAGCCAAAGGCTAATGTTGCCCGTTCAAAATCGGACCAGCGGTGACGATCAGGGATAAGTCCGGTACTTTCCCCTGTGAGATTCACACCCGTGTAATTGCCTAGACCTAACGACTGATAAGTCCCCAGCAACTGCTGAATCGGCAGCCCTAGCGCCAATTTGCTGATGCCAACGTTACTGGATTTAATCAATATGGTGGCCAGAGGAATATCACCTAAGTTCTGTCCGTCACGGACCTGGCGTCCACCAATCCGCATCCAACCTGGGGAGGTATCCACTAGGTCACCGGGTTTGACGATGCCAGCCTCCAACGCAGCAGCCATCACGAATGGTTTCACTGTGGAGCCGGGTTCATATGCATCAGTGACCGCCCGGTTACGCATGCGGTAGCTTTCCAGATCGTCACGCGCATTAGGGTTGTAAGATGGGGTGTTGGCCATGGCGAGGATTTCGCCGGTATGGACATCGATCATCACCAGCGAACCTGAGGTGGCCTGATACATTTCGGTTGCCCGTTTCAGTTCACGATAGGCCAACTGTTGAATACGCTGATCGATACTCAACATCAAATCATTTGAACGTTCGCCTTGCTGGATAATGCCAAGGCGTTCGACCACCTGACCATCGCGCGACTGTCGTACCTGTTCTTTGGAGGGGGTTCCTGTCAACCAGTTGTCATAAGTGTTTTCCAACCCCTCGATACCGACATCATCAATATTGGTAATCCCCACCAACTGCGCAGTGATTTCGCCAGTCGGATAGTAACGACGAGACTCTGATTTGAGATAAATCCCCGGTAATTTCAGCTGTTTGATATAATCCGCAACGGCTGGCGTGACTTGGCGCTGGATATAGGTAAAACGTTTATTGGGATTGGATTTTACCCGGTTGACCAGTTCGCTTTCCGGCTGATGTAACACCTCAGCCAGTGCCTGCCAACGGCGCATATCGGCAAAGCCGTTCTCATCATGCACCACTTTGGGATCGGCATAGACCGCTTTCACTGGCACACTGACGGCCAGCATCTCACCATTGCGGTCCGTGATCAGACCACGTTGCACTTCTGAAGAAGTGGTACGCAAGGTACGCATATCACTTTCATGGCGCAGCATCTCCGGCTGCAATACCTGGATGTAAGCCGCCCGTCCCACCAGTGACACAAACATCAGGCATACCGCAACCACCACCGCCTTGAGTCGCCAGTGTATTGGTTGAGGCTTGGAAATCCTTTTTGCCTGCTTTTTCATGGAAGTCTCACTATGACCTCTTCATTGGGTAACGGCCGCACCATATCCAGCTCTTTGGTCGCTATCCGGGTAACCCGGCTGTGCTCTGCCAACGATTGTTCTTCCAACAGCAAATTGCGCCATTCAATATCCAGACGATCCCTCTCTTGCTGCAACTTACTCAATTGGCTAGTCTGGTAACGACTGATGTGGCTGGTATAAACTACCGCCACGGCGTTCCCCAGAACGAAGCACGACATCAGCAGCAACCACTTGTGATGCCAGATATCCAGCATCACAATTCGCGCTAAATTTGGCTGTTGCTTGGACGCTGCCATCTCAATCCTCCAAGCGCTCAGCCAACCGCAGTACCGAACTGCGGGCTCTGGCATTAACGTCCAACTCAGCATCAGATGGCTTAATAGCCTTTCCCAGCGTTTTTAACTTGCGCCCCTGTTGCAACTGCGCCTCGGTTATCGGCAAGCCATAAGGCACCTCTTCCGCCTGGCTGTAGCGCCGCATAAAACGTTTAACTAAACGATCTTCTAGCGAGTGAAAGCTGATAATAGAGAGACGCCCGGCCGGCGCCAACACGGTTAGGGCACCATCCAGTGCCTGCTGGATCTGTTCCAGTTCGCTATTGATATAAATCCTAATCGCCTGGAATACCCGGGTTGCCGGGTGTTTATTACGTTCCCGATGTTTGGTAATACGCTCAATAAGAGCAGCGAGATCTTTAGTCCGCAGAAATGGGGTCGAGTCGCGATCAGCCACGATACAACGGGCAATATGACGGGCATTTTTCTCTTCACCATAGGTTTTGAATACCCAAGCCATATCTTCCACATCGGCGCGAGCCAACCACTCAGCGGCGGTTTGCCCTTTGCTGTTATCCATGCGCATATCCAACGGACCATCACGCAAAAAACTAAAACCACGATCTGCGTCGTCTAGTTGTGGCGATGATACGCCTAGATCAAGTAATACCCCGTCAATCTTGCCAGTCAGCCCCAGTTCTTCGATATAACGGGCCAACTCACCAAAACCACCATGGATAATTGAAAAACGGGGATCTTCTGCCAATGTTTGCGCCGCAGCAATCGCTTGTGGATCGCGATCAATGGCAATCAAACGGCCATTACTGCCCAGACGAGCCAGGATCTGCCGCGAATGACCGCCACGGCCGAATGTACCATCGACATAAATGCCATCAGGGCGGATATTTAAACCGTCGATTGCCTCCTGCAGCAAAACCGACTGGTGTGCGTAATTCTGACTCATCAATCTCTTCTTTAGTTATGCCGCTGCTTCAGAGTGAAAAATCCGCCAACCGCTCACTGGCTTCCAGTCCATCGTTTCGAATCATCTCCAGACTATCGGCCAACTGTTGCTGCCAAGTCTGTTCATCCCACAGTTCAAATTTATTTAACTGTCCGACCAACATCGTCTTTTTGTCGAGCGATGCATATTGGCGCAGCGGTGGTGTCAGTAAAATACGGCCGTTGCTATCCAGTTCACAATCTTGGGCATACCCCAATAACAAACGTTTCATTGCCCGCTCCTGTGGTTGAATATCAGAAAGTTTCAATAACTTTTCTAACACTTTTGCCCATTCCAGCGCGGGGTAGATCAACAGGCATGGAGACTGAATATCCACGGTAACCACTAGCTTTCCCGGTTCTTGGGCGCGCAGCTCTTCACGGTATCGCGTTGGCATGGCGATCCGTCCTTTGGCATCTAAATTCAGCGCACTGGCCCCAGAAAACAAGTTCAGTCCCTCACAGATCCTTTTTGATCCACTATTATCCACAAATTCCCACAAATGCTAAGTGTAGGGATAGTCAATAAAGCTTGTCAAGGGATGGGATCCCGTTTAAAGCCAGTCTCCAAGCGGGTTAGCAGCGAGTTATTTGCAGATTGGGATCCAGTTAATAAAGTGGATTTTTGTGGATGAAGACAACTATTTCTTGCTTATTAACGTGATAGAACGAATTAGGAATAGCAGGCACAGGCAATAATAGTGGGGAAGCCATATCAATAAGTGGTTATCGACAAGCTTTTCGCCACCACGGTACAACAACAGGAATTATTGGGAATTGTGCAAAAAACATGCAAAAAAAAACTAAAATCAACTCATAGATGGTCGATAAAAAAGTATAGGGATCTTTTAGCCTGATTTTCTCAGGCACCGTCAGTGAGGGATTGGTATGGGATTAGATAGTATCTATGCCATGGTAGCGCAACCTGCCAAGGCTGCCTATGAACCTCAACAAGGGATACAGCAAGTTAATAACGGTTCAGCAGTAGCGGCCTATGATAAGGATAATCCGCAATTCCAGCAGGTTGTTAGCAACGAGCGGCGGGTTCGCCATGAACGTCGTAAAGAACAACGGCCTTTTGCTCGCGAACGACGTAACGCTAGCCGCAGAGAGAGCGACGAAGAGCCAAAAGCCAAGGCAATTGAAGAAGGTAAAGGCACCTACATCGATATCGATGTTTAGTCCTTGTGACAAACAATAAAAAACCCGCTTTCGCGGGCTTTTTATACGCCATAGCTATCAGATCTTGTATGAAACTTGCAAACCTGCCAGCCATACATGTCCGGTTGACTCACCGTTATAAGTCACTTGCGCTAGGTTCAACATATTCATGGTTTCATTGATCGGAGCAGAACCATGAGTGCGCAGATAACTTATCCCTAAGTCAACATTAATGGATTTAGTTGGGGCATAACCCACACCTACACTCACCCAATGGCGATCGCTGTCCGGAATAGTAATAGTACGGTGCTCATCGCTCACAGCTGTCTTATCCAGTGCGACACCAGCACGTAACAACCAAGTGTCATTCAGACGGTACATAGTACCCAAGGCAAAACGCCAGTTATCCTTAAAATGCTCATCTTTTACTAAGTCACTGGAAATATCGCCCAAAGGCTTCTGTTCACCAGGGAAATAGGCGACCAACTGATCGAACACGCTCCAGTCGGTCCAGTTAACGCTTGCCTGCATTGACCAGTTATCTGTCAGCTGATGGAACGAAGACAGTTCGGCAAATGCTGGCAGTTCCAGTGGCAAATAACCTTCCACTTTAGAAGATCCACCGGTATAAATCAGACCACTGGCATGGCCGTCAAGATCCAGATCCACTTTGCTGTGGTAGGACAGCGCGATCCTATGTTCCGGCGTGATCTGCCAGCTAGCGCCAGCCTGCCACCCATACCCATAATCATCGCCTTTCAGATATTTCAGCTCTGTACCTGCAGGAGGCAAAGCAGCAGTGACTGAACTTGGCAGTCCAGGAACCGCACGTACGGCATCAATCCAACCAGGGACCGATGCACCAATTTCACCTTCACCATAGACCAAACGCAAACCACCACCTACAGTGAAATGTTGGTCAATACGGTAGGCAATATTCGGATTAAGTTCTACGGTAGTTACGGAGGTTTTATTACCAAATATCGCCGCTGCGGCGGTAGTGTCTAGCTCGGTAGAGAGACCGTAATTAGAGTTAACAGCCAACCCCCAGGTCCAGCGATCATTTAACTGGCTGGAGTAGTAAAAATTGGGGACCACGGCATTATTGGCTACGTCATTTACATCAGCGTTTAATGTCACCGCCTGCGGCAATAAAGGCGATGCAATAGTCACATTCCCTGGAGTATTTACCGACGGCATGACATAGATGGCACCGACAGACATCTGCCGACCTTCAAGGTAGCTCAACATCGCTGGATTGCGTGCCTGTACGGAAGCATTTTCCGCAGAAGCACCTTCACCCGCAAATGCCCGCCCCAAACCGGTCGCGGAAGATTCTGCTAATTGGAAACCGGCAGCCTGAACTTGAGCCTGCACTGCGATCCCCAAAATCGCTGCTGATATTGCTAAAGCAATTTGTTGTTTCTTCATTGTTATTCTCTCATCTGTTAGTTGAGTATACTTGTTGAAATACTTCTTTTTAGTATGGCGTCGCAGTTTACCGCTACAGAATATCTTTGCAAGCATCACAAAAAAATCAGAGTTTTATACTAATTAAACGGCATTTCAAGAGATTAATTTTTATTAAACACTCGTTTAAAACAACTAAAATTGATCCATATTGTCGAAAATTTTCGCTGGAGTGTGCCAACTCATACTTATTATTAAAAATAATTGTTTTATAAACAAATAGTTACTGTTTTTACCAAAATGCACACGCGTTCGCTATTTTTCATTGCTTAATACAGAACAAATCACTAGCCAATGCTGACATGTCAGTAAATTCCCGCCAATCAAAAAAATAACATACTGAAAAATTTATATTTAATTATATTCAATAAGGGAATAAGGACATAAACAGCTAAGCGAAAAATGATTAGTGGTAGTCCGTCAGATATGATTTGGAACAACTGTTCGCTGAATAAAAAAGAGCCATCAGGCCCTTTTTTACCGCCAAAAATTTCAGCTACGCCAAGCGGGAAGCTTTGCTTCATATGCCGCTATCTGGGCGGCATGTGCCAAAGTTAACCCAATGGCATCGAGACCATTCAACAACTTGTGACGTGCCGATGGGGCAAGGGTAAACGCAAAACGTTTACCACTTGGCGCAATAACTTCCAGGGTTTGTAAATCGACAGTCACCTTGGCACCGACTGCCGCAGTCACTTCAGCAAACAGCTGCTCCACCTGATCAGTGGTCAACTTAACTGGTAACAAGCCATTATTGATTGCATTACCGTAAAAAATATCTGCAAAACTCGGGGCAATGATGGCTCGCAACCCATAATCAGCCAGAGCCCATGGCGCATGCTCACGACTGGAACCGCAACCAAAGTTTTCTCGCGCTAATAAGATAGAAGCCCCTTGGTAACGCGCCTGATTCATCACAAACTCAGGGTTAGCTTGAGTTCCCGCATCATCAAGGTAACGCCAGTCATGAAACAAGTGCACCCCAAAGCCATCTTTAGTGACTTTAGATAAAAACTGTTTCGGAATAATCTGGTCGGTATCGACGTTGGCATTGTCCAGAGGGACTGCAATTCCGGTATGAACAGTAAAAGCCTGCATGTTATTTCTCCTCCGCGCCCTGGCGAATATCAACAAAATGACCCGCAATTGCCGCTGCGGCGGCCATCGCCGGACTTACCAGATGGGTGCGGCTACCGCGGCCCTGACGCCCCTCGAAGTTACGGTTACTAGTAGAAGCACAACGATCGCCGGGAGCGAGGCGATCATCATTCATCGCCAGACACATAGAACAACCAGGCAAGCGCCATTCAAAACCCGCATCGGTGAAAAGCTTGTCCAGCCCTTCGGCTTCGGCCTGAGCTTTCACTTGCCCAGATCCTGGGACTACAATCGCATTTACACCAGCAGCTACCTTACGTCCACGAATTTGCGCTGCCGCACTGCGCAAATCTTCAATGCGTGAATTGGTACAGGAACCGATAAAAACCTTATTTACGGCCACATCGGTCATCAGCGTTCCAGGTTCCAGTCCAATATACTGCAGCGCTTTTTCCATACTGCCACGCACTACAGAGTCAGTTACATCGGCCGGATTTGGCACGGGTTTATCGATAGCCGTCACTTGTCCGGGATTAGTACCCCAGGTCAGTTGCGGGGCGATGTCAGCCGCGTTTATTACCACAGTCGCATCGAATTCAGCATCCGCATCACTGTGCAGCTGTTTCCAGGCAGCCACGGCTTGCTCCCAGGCAGCACCTTTAGGTGCAAATTCTCGGTCTTGCAGATAATCAAAGGTGGTTTGGTCCGGTGCGACCATGCCCGCTTTAGCCCCCATTTCAATCGCCATATTACACAGCGTCATGCGACCTTCCATCGACAACGCCTGAATGGCCTCACCGCAAAATTCCACCACATGACCGGTACCACCATCCATGCCAATTTTGCCGATAATGGCCAGTACAATATCTTTCGCGGTAATGCCGTTCCCCACTTGCCCGCGGACGTCGATTTTCATAGTTTTAGCTTTCAGCTGACGCAGGGTCTGGGTCGCCAGCACATGCTCCACTTCTGACGTACCGATACCAAACGCCAAGGCGCCAAAAGCCCCATGAGTCGCAGTATGTGAATCCCCACAAACGATGACAGTGCCGGGCAAGGTGATCCCCAGCTCCGGCCCTATCACATGCACAATCCCTTGTCTGGGATTGTGAATATCGTATAGGCGCACGCCGAATTCCTGGCAGTTCTGCTGCAAAGTTTCCACCTGAGTGCGCGCCATGGGGCTTAAGGCTTCTAGGCTGGCACTACGAGTCGAGGTGTTGTGATCCATGGTGGCAAAGGTTTTTTCGGGAGCGCGCAGTTGACGTCCCGCCATTTTTAAACCACTAAACGCTTGTGGTGAAGTCACTTCGTGCACCAAATGGCGATCCACATAAATGATTGGCGCTTCGCCCTCAGGTACGGCCACCACATGGGTATCCCACACTTTTTCGTACAATGTTTTGCCCATGTCACACCCCGTCCCGGATAGCATTGGCGATAAAGTCGCCCATCTGTTTGGTTGTTTTCGCTTGGTCACGCTGTGCCGCAGGTAATAGTTCACCTGTTAGGAAACCCTCTGCCAACGCTTTACCAACGGCCCGTTCAATCGCACAAGCCGCGTCTTCCTGTTTCAACGAATAACGCAACATCAGTGCAGCAGAGAGGATCTGCGCCACTGGGTTAGCAATGCCTTTACCCGCAATATCCGGGGCGCTACCGCCCGCGGGTTCATATAAACCGAAACCGCTGCCATTGATGGAAGCAGAAGACAACAACCCCATGGATCCTGTCAACATCGCGATTTCATCAGACAAGATGTCACCGAACAGGTTGGAACACAGCACGACATCAAAATCAAACGGGCGCCGCAGTAATTGCATGGTGGCATTATCGATATACATATGCTCCAACGTGACATCCGGGTAATCTTTTGCCACCTCTTCGACGACTTCGCGCCACAATACGGAACAGGCCAGTACGTTGGCTTTGTCGATTGAGGTCACTTTCTGCTTGCGCAGCCTGGCGGTTTCAAAAGCAATTTTTGCGATACGCCGAATTTCGCGGCGACTGTAGCGCATAGTGTCAAAGGCTTCTTCTGTTTCGCCTTCCCCCTGACGACCTTTGGGCTTGCCAAAGTAGATACCGCCGGTCAGTTCGCGCACACACACCACATCAAAACCTTGGGAGGAGATATCTGCACGTAGCGGGGACAAAGACTCCAAGCCATCGTGTAATCGTGCTGGACGCAGGTTACAGAACAGTTCGAAATGACCGCGTAGTGGCAATAACGCGCCACGCTCAGGTTGACTATCTGGTGGCAAATGCTGCCATTTCGGACCACCCACTGAACCGAACAATATAGCATCCGCCTGCTCACAACCTCTCAGGGTGGCCTCTGGCAACGGACATCCATAGTTGTCAATCGCGGCACCGCCCACATCATATTCACTGTAGGTGATATCCAGACCGAAACGCTGTTCTACCTCGACCAGCACTTTGCGAGCTTCGGCCATCACTTCCGGGCCAATACCGTCGCCCGCCAACACGGCTACCTTGTAACTCATACGCCACCCAATTCCTTCTTTTCCATAATTTTCTGTTTTTGATCGGCAACCTGATCTGCTCTGTGGATCAGGTTCATCACATATACCAGTGCCGATGCCGACGCTTCAACCACATCGGTGGCTAGACCAACGCCGTGGAAATTCTGCCCACGATATCGCGCGGTAATATCCACCTGTCCCAGCGCATCCTGGCCTTCGCCCTTAGCGCTCAGCTTGTAGCTGTTAATATTGACTTCCGTGCCACTGGCTTTCGCAATGGCACGATAGGCCGCATCAACCGGACCGTTACCACTGGCAGTCGCATTAACCGTTTCATCACCAATATTCAATTGTACCGTGGCAGATGCTTCACCTTGAATGGAGTCAGATGCAATGGCTAACTGTGCCATCTGATAATACTCATCGCCGTCAATCTTACCTTCCATGAATACCAGTGCTTCCAGATCGTAGTCAAACACCTGACCTTTCTTATCTGCCAACTTCAGGAACTTGTCATACAGCAGATCCAGTGAGTAATCACTCTCACCATAGCCCATTTCCTGCATGCGGTGCTTAATGACGTGGCGGCCAGAACGGGAGGTCATATTCAGATTATTGCGATTCAGCCCGATACTTTCTGGGGTCATGATTTCATAGGTGTTTTTCGCCTTCAACATGCCGTCCTGATGAATACCAGACGAATGGGTAAAAGCATTGGAACCGACAATCGCCTTGTTAGGCTGCACCGGCATGTTGCAAATCTGGCTGACCAAAGCGGAAGTACGGTATATTTCCTTCGCGTTGATATTGGTTGCCAAACCCAGGAAATCTTTGCGGGTTGCCAAGATCATTGCAATCTCTTCCAGCGAACAGTTACCGGCACGTTCGCCAATACCATTGACGGTACATTCAATTTGGCGGGCACCCTGCTGCACCGCAGAGATGGAGTTCGCCACAGACAACCCCAAATCATCATGGCAATGTACGGAAATTACCGCTTGGTCGATGTTCGGCACCCGATTAAACAAGGTCTGGATAATCCCACCAAACTCGTTAGGGATGGTGTAACCCACGGTATCGGGGATATTAATGGTACGCGCCCCCGCCGCAATAGCCGCTTCCACCATGCGGCACAAATTATCAATGGGCGTACGTCCTGCATCTTCACAGGAAAACTCTACATCGTCGGTAAAGCGGCGAGCATATTTAACCGCACCAACGGCCATTTCCAGAACCTGATCAAAAGAGCGTTTCAGCTTACTTTCGACATGAATATTGGAGGTAGAGATAAAGGTATGAATGCGGAACTGCTCTGCTACCGCCAGCGCCTGCGCCGCGGCATCAATATCTTTTTCCAATGCTCGCGACAAGGCACAAACACGGCTGTTTTTGATTGTACGCGCGATGGTTTGCACCGATTCAAAATCGCCAGGAGAAGAAACTGGGAAGCCCACTTCCATGATGTCCACCCCCAAGCGTTCAAGCGCTAGGGCGATCTGCAATTTGTCTTTTACGGACAAACTGGCAGCCAACGCCTGTTCACCGTCACGCAATGTGGTATCAAAAATAAATACTTTGTCAGACATCTGATTTCTCCATCAGTAATATCGCTCATATCAATACATTTGTGTTGAAAACAAAAAACCCCGCGGGATCAGCGCGGGGTTTTGAGTTTTCATTTTACTATCGGGTAGACAGCTTCAACTCCTCCGCGCAACGCCTGCGAGAGTAAGGAGGAGGAGTGAGAGGGAACTAATGTAACTATTCATACCAGATAATAGAATTCGGCGACTGTTAATAACTGTGTTGTCATTTCAATTTAATGCGGTTCAATAATTAACCGGCTTAGGGCTTGCTGTCAACCTCATTTTGCCTGCAGCCAAAAACTCACCGCGATATTTACATGAAGTTTCCTTGCATCATCCAACATAAATGATGTTTCCGCCTTGTTTTTCTGTGCAACATCTTGCTAAAAACACGCTATAATCGCCGCCTGATTTTTCACCACCTGTTATCTCCAAAGACAAGCGGAGTGTAAATGGACTTTCGTATTTTGGTATTGGGCCTGTCACTATTGGCATGGCCAGTAGCTGCCGATACCGACAAAGACATGGATGACCTTGTGTCATTGATTTATCAATACCCCGATGCTGCCAAGCAAAAATTGGAGGCCATTGGGCAACAGCCACTGACGCAACAACAACAGCTACGACAGCAAGTATTGATGTGCCAAACATTGGTACAACTCGGTGAACATCGCCAAGCGATTAATTTAGCTCAAACGGCCCAACAGCAAGCTCGCCATAACAAGCTTGAGCAAGCCATCGTATATTTTCAGACGTGCGAAGCGGATGCATATGGTGACCAAGAAGACTTTAAGCGAGCGTTTACCCTGCTCGATATTGCCATTGAGGAGTCAAAAAATCGTAATCAGCCACAGGCAATTGTCGGTTCGTTAAGGCTCAAAGGTACGCTTGAGTATGCGGTAAGTAACTACAGCGCCGCCATTGAGAGTCTTCGTTTGGCGTTGGATGTCTACCCAGACATAGAAAAACAGCGAGACCATTGGGTATGGCCGCCCATCGCCTATCTGTATGCGGATATGGCAGGGGTAATGCACGCCACAGGGGACTTATCCCAAGCAGATTATTACTTGGATCTCGCGTTAAAAACGCCAGAAACAAAAGGCAAAGTCAAGCAAGCACTTGCGGTCATGGGAGCAAGAATTGCGTTGGATGCAGGTGACAGAGCTAAAAGCCTGCAGATGCTGCAAAGTGCCATCGAACTGCTACCAGAAATTAGTTCACCTTTAGAAAGGGCTTTCAGCCAGGCGCAGATAGGCTCTATCGAATTAATGTTAGGGAACCTTGCCGAAGCGGAAGCGGACATCACCGCAGCATCAGCAATATTTGTAAGCAACAAAAATTTGCTATGGGAGTTAAGAGTTGAGCGGCTTTTGGCACAGATCCGGATTGCACAAAAGCGCCCAGATGCCGCACTGCGTTACCTCAATTCATCCGCTAACCTCGCTCAGCGGCTGTCACAGTATGATGACCTATCGCGCACCTATTTCCTCGAAGCCAAGCTTTATGCTGAGAATGACGATTATAAAAATGCCTACCTCAGTATGCTCAAAAATGTTGCCGCAGGAGAAAAAGCCCAGCAAAAACTCAACAACACCCAATTCATGCAGTACAAAGCCAAACTGGAACTGCAAGAACAACAAAAAACTAAAGCGCAGCAACTCATAAGTGAGGCGGCAGCAAATCAGCAACAACAACTCAATCGAATCTATGCGTTCATTATTTTTCTGTTACTGATAATTGCTGGTTTAGCTACCTGGATCTTCGGTAAAAGCCGCGGCTGGAACCTAGCAGTACATCTAAACCAAAGTAGCGATGAACAGTTGGCAGAACATATGCTCAACACTGCTAAAAATGCCGGTTATCCCTTAAGTGTATTGCTACTTGATATTCGCCATGTCAGACAGATTGAGCTGCCGTTGCTGCAGGATGAAATTGAGAAAAAGCTACGTGAACAAGATAAGTTACTGCAACACTCTGCTACAGAGTTACTCATTCTACTACCTTATACATCGGCCATCGGCTCAGAAAGAGTGATAGCGCAGTTGGAGCCGGTACTGCAACGCTGGCACACCGCTAAAATACATCTGGGAGCCGCATCGCTGACACAACCGGATACGCTGCAAACTCTGTTAAAAAGAGCCAATGCGAATCAATTAAACCGTAGCAGAAGTGATGATGGGCTTCAGTCTGCGGCGAGATAAGTGGCAATCTCATCGAGGAACTGCTGACCGAAACGGGCGAGTTTGCGCTCACCCACACCGTTGACCGCCAGCAGTTCACCTTCACTGGTGGGTAACAGTGCCGCCATTTCTGCCAGCGTGGCATCGTTAAAGACAAGGTATGGTGGCACATCTAATTCTTCTGCGACTTCTCGACGTAAGCCCTTGAGCCGTGCAAAAAGCTTGCGGTCATAATTCAACGGCGGCTGATGTCCATGCCGGCGGCGGCTGACCGCAAGCGTCAGCCGTGGCTCAGCTAACATCAACGCCACCTCACCCCGAAGTACCGGTCTTGCAGCATCGTTCAAGAGCAAACAGGAACCTCGAGTAATATCCTGATTGATCAAGCCTAGGTGGATCAACTGACGAATGACACTCAACCAGTATTCATGAGGTTTGTCTTTGCCTACCCCCCAGGTTGACAGCTTATCATGCCCCCGGTCTATCACGTTCGCAGCAGCAGAACCTCGCAACACCTCAATAAGATGATTGATGCCAAAGCGCTGTTTCAGACGATAAACACAGGAAAGCACTTTTTGCGCATCCTCAGTACCGTTGTAACGTTTGGGCGGATCCAGGCAGATATCACAGTTACCGCAGGGACGATCCGCAGCTTCACCAAAATAATGCAGCAAGACCTGTCGACGACAGGTTTGAGCTTCTGCAAAAGCCGCCATCGTATTGAGCTTGTGGAGTTCCACTTCTTGTTGTGGTCCGGGCGTTCCTTGGTCAATCAAATGGCGCACTCGGCCAATATCGGCTGGTTCAAATAGCAATAATGCCTCTGCTTCCAGTCCATCACGCCCTGCACGGCCAGTCTCCTGATAATATGATTCAATACTTTTAGGCAGATCATAGTGAACCACGTAACGCACGTTGGACTTATTAATGCCCATGCCGAAAGCTACGGTAGCAACCACGATATCCAATTGATCTTTAAGAAAACGTTCCTGCACGCTGCTACGTTCTTGCTGAGTCATACCTGCGTGGTAAGCCTCTGCCGCAAACCCTTGCTGACGCAAGCGAGTTGCCACTTCGTCAACCCGTCGACGACTGGAACAATAGACGATGCCAGATGCCCCATGCTGCGCACTGATAAACTGTCGTAACTGATTAACAGCATTCAGTTTTTCTGCCACGGTATAGCGGATATTCGGCCGATCAAAGCTAGACAATAAGATGTAAGGCTGAATACCTAAACGCTGACAGATATCCAGACGAGTGGCGTTATCGGCGGTGGCCGTCAGGGCCATAATAGGCACAGTGGGAAAGGTCTGTTTCAGCATACCCAATTGCGCATACTCGGGGCGAAAATCATGACCCCACTGACTGATACAATGCGCTTCATCAATGGCAAACATTGCCACGCCTAGGTATTGCAGACGTTCGATAAACTCGGGTTGCAGCAACCGCTCAGGAGAAATATAAAGTAAACGGATCTCCCCTTGATGTAGCTGTCTTAATAGCTGCAGTTGTTGGTCTCGTGGCAATGAAGAATTCAGATAGGCAGCGTTTACCCCAGATTGCAGCAAGCTATCTACCTGATCTTTCATTAAAGAAATCAGCGGTGATACCACCACAGTTAAACCTGACATGACCAACGCAGGCAACTGATAGCACAAGCTTTTACCACCACCCGTTGGCATCACCACCAGACAATCTTGTCCAGCCAGTACCCGCACCATGACATCGCGTTGCCCGGCTCGAAAACTCTGATAGCCAAAAATCTGCCGCAGCATTTGCTCCAATGGCTCGGCAGCATTTAACAGTGATGATTCTAGGGGGAAATTAATAGCGTGTTCCATCATTAGGTGCTATGACACAAATCTTGCTTATTCTAACGGACTCAAATAGCCAAGCACCAGCCAGAACTGCGGTTTTCTATGAGAGTTCGGTAACGCTACATAACTGTGCTTGCTAATTCAGCAGCTTGCCCCATACAATCCAAGTTCTTTGTTGCTGCAACTCCCCTTATCATGGCTGAATCTGAATACCGTAAAGGCATTATTCTGGCACTCTGTGCCTATATTTTCTGGGGATTTGCCCCGCTGTACTTCAAGCTGTTACATGATGTATCTCCGCTGGAGATCCTTATCCATCGTATTGTATGGTCCTTCATACTGATGGGGCTAATGATGAGTCTTGTGGGAGGATTTGGACATCTCAGAGCCTTGTTACGTCGCCCCAAACAGCTATTAGTGTTACTGACCACATCGGTGCTAGTCGCCAGTAACTGGCTGTTATTTATCTGGGCGGTAAACAACGACCACCTATTGGATGCCAGTCTAGGATATTTTATTAATCCGCTGTTTAACGTAATGCTCGGGCTAATCTTTCTTTCTGAGAAGCTCAATCGCTGGCAGTGGCTTGCCGTGTCGTTGGCCGCTTTGGGCGTTGCCATCCAGTTAATCTCATTTGGTTCGATCCCATTAGTCTCATTAGGCCTAGCGGCAACATTTGGCTTTTATGGCTTGTTACGGAAAAAGGTTAACGTTGACGCTGCAACCGGTTTGTTAGTGGAGACGGCGGTGCTAGTGCCTCCCGCACTCCTGTTTGTTATCTTTGGCGATGCACCAACCACCAGCCATATGTTGGCAAACAGCTGGCAATTAAATCTGTTACTGGTGGCGGCTGGGGTTATCACCACAATTCCCTTACTGTGTTTTGCTGGCGCAGCAGTGCGTATCCCGTTGAGCACTCTTGGATTCTTTCAGTACGTAGGTCCGAGTATTATGTTTATCATGGCAATCGTCTGGTTCCACGAGCAGTTTGACATGGAAAAGAGTGTCACCTTTGGCTTTATCTGGGCAGCGCTGGCGATTTTCACCAGCAATATGCTGTTAAGGCGAAGGCGTGGCTGAGTTTGCATGTAATGCTGCCAGAAAAGATGGCGCATCTGCGGTATTCACCAGCAGTGTATAGCCCAGATCGGTTGGTAGCATTACCACGTTGTGACTATCAGATATGGCGGCAAACGCTTTATTACCGGATTCCAACCGGAACCATCCTAGGCTATAACCTGGTAGTCCGACACCATTGGTACGCCAAGATAGAGAGGGCGTCTCTTTATCCTGTAGATTTATTTGCCGCACATGCTGCAGCTGTAGATGCGATAGGGCAATACTTTGGCTATACAAGGGTACTTTAATATCCAGCGTCTTAGCAGAAACTGACATACCTGCCGTGTTCGCTTGCCAATAGATCCAGCTGAAAAAACCTATCGTTGCCAACAACAAGCCAGCAGATGCTGCTTTGGCGCCCGCCGGCATTTGCTTGAGCAACAAAAACAGTAACAGTACCAAGAGCACTAATAGCAGCACACAGAAACTGGCGTGCGCCGCTTTGCTGAGCGGGGCAAGTACAAACCATTGGCTATCCATATTAAGTGCTCCGTTATTCTAGAGTTGGCCGCTTTAGTTTTAGCTATCACGACATAATATGTCAACCTTTAATCCAACTGTAAAAAAGCCCTGCAAGACAGGGCTTAATGATCAGAGTTCCAACCGTAAAATTTTTGAACGTCGCTGATAGTTATACAGCTGCTTTTTCTTCTGCGGTAACGCTTCTACTTCCACCATCTCAAAGCCATGCTCCAAGAACCAGTGAATGCTACGGGTGGTCAACGCAAACAGGTGCGCATAGCCTCGGACTTTTGCCTGATTGATGATATTTTTAAGCAGTAGGCTCCCTCTGTCATCATCTCGATAATCTGGGTGCACCACTAGGCAAGCAAATTCGCCAGCATTGTCTTCCTCGAACGGATATAACGCTGCACAGCCGATGATCAGGCCATCACGCTCAATCACCATGAACTGTTCAATTTCACGCTCCAGTTGTTCACGGGAACGGCGTACCAGCACTCCCTGCTCTTCCAGCGGACGGATAAGATTGAGGATACCACCGATATCCGCAATAGAAGCTCTACGTAAACGTTCAGCACTCTCAGTGACGATTTGAGTACCAATACCCTCACGGGTAAACAGCTCCTGCAGTAACGCCCCATCCTCTTCATAGCTGACTAAGTGACAGCGCGGCACCCCAGCGCGGCAAGCATCAATACTGGCTTTCAAAAAGGCCAGCGTGCCACGATCCACATCTTCCTTTTCTGCCAATTGGCTGAGTATTTTCTGCGCGTCGTTCGGCATCAGTTCAGCGATAACTTCGCCAAATTCATCTTCAATGCCGTGACGTGAAGAAAACCCGATAATTTTGTCGGCCTTGAGTTTGATGGCCACATGGGTGGCAACCTCTTCCGCTGTCAGGTTGAAGCTTTCACCGGTCACAGACGCTGCAATAGGCCCCATCAACACAATACCGCCGGTATCTAATAAGCGTTTTAACCCTTGGCTATCAATACGGCGGACTTTTCCTGACAAACAGAAATCCACCCCATTATCGACCCCTAATGGCTGCGCAATAACAAAGTTACCGCTGACAACGTTGATTTGAGCCCCCTGCATTGGGGTGTTGGAAAGGCTCATCGACAATCTGGCAGTAATATCAAACTGCAGCGAACCCGCAACCTGCTTAATGATCTTAAGCGTACTTTCGTCGGTGATACGCACGCCATTATGATAGGCGGGTGCAATATCATTCTGCGCTAACGCAGCATCAATTTGCGGTCTGGCACCGTAAACCAGCACCACTTTTATCCCTAAACTATGCAGCAAAGCTACATCGTTGATTATTGAACGGAACATTCCGTGGGCAACAGCTTCACCACCAAGCATCACCACAAAAGTCTTGCCTCGATGGGCATTGACGTAGGGAGCCGAGTGACGAAAGGAGTCAACCAATTCAGTGGTACGCACCTTGTGTTTTGCCTCTTACAATAGCGATAAAAAGAAAAACATGCTGATGGCATGTGTTGCGCGTCATGCTAATGCATTTTAATTCACTTTAAAAGCATTTGTTTTCACACTACACAACCTGCATTTAGTTATACCGAGATGATATGACAACAGGCTGACAAGCAACGGGATTTTACAATATTTGCGCATATATTGCGTGTTTTTCATCCCATAACAAAAAAGCCCTTCGACAACTGTCAAAGGGCTTTTCAGCATTCAGCATAAAAACAATTACTTGATTTTAGCTTCTTTGTAGATAACGTGCTGACGGATCACGGGATCAAATTTTTTGATCTCCATTTTCTCAGGCATGTTGCGCTTATTCTTGTCAGTAGTGTAGAAGTGACCGGTCTTAGCGCTAGATACCAGTTTGATCTTTTCGCGGTTGCCTTTACCTTTAGCCATTTTCTATTACACCTTTTCGCCACGGGCACGAAGTTCAGCTACAACCACTTCGATACCTTTCTTGTCGATAATGCGCATACCTTTGGTAGAAACGCGCAATTGAACAAAACGCTTTTCGTCTTCCAACCAGAAACGATGGTTCTGCAGGTTAGGCAAGAAACGACGACGCGTTGCGTTTTTCGCGTGCGAACGGTTGTTACCAACCATTGGACGCTTGCCAGTAACTTGGCATACTCTAGACATGTCAATCTTCTCCAAAAACAATTTCTAACGCTCGAGCATTCATGTACCCCGTATGGCCGTCGCCCGAGGCACAAAGAGGGCGCATGTTATACTAGATAATTGGATAAAGATCAAGCCAATGATCATTCCAACCACCCGCGCTCCGCGAACGAAACTATCTCACAATCGCCCACAACCATATGATCCAACAAAGGGACATCAATAGTTGTCAGCGCGTTATTTAATCGCTCGGTAATTCGCCGATCCGCCAAGCTGGGTTCAGCCACGCCAGACGGATGATTATGGCAAACAATGACCGCTGCAGCCTGCTTTTCCAACACCAGACGCACAACTTCACGAGGATAAACAGAAGCGGCATCAAGTGTTCCCCGAAACAGTTCAACGAACTGGATCACCCTGTGCTGGCTGTCCAGCAATAATATGGCAAACACTTCGTAGGCTCGGTCCGCCAATTGTCGCATTAAATAGTCGCGAGTTAAATCAGGATTTGTCAAAACCGTCCCTCTTTGCAACTTTTCTCGCGAAATTCTGCGGGAAATCTCAGCCGCGGCCTGCAACTGGGCAAATTTTACTGGTCCCACTCCCGGTAAACGGCACACCTGCTCCAAAGGGGCAGCCAAAAGTTGGCGCAGAGAACCAAAAGCTAGCAGCATCTCCCGCGCCATATCCACTGCATTCTGCCCAGGTAGGCCACTGCGTAACAACACCGCCAACAACTCTGCATCGCTGAGTCCTCCTGCACCATGCAGCAGCATTTTTTCTCTTGGGCCTTCGCCTTCCGGCCAGTCTCTTATCGCCATTGTGAGTTCCTTTGCACACATCACCATCGTCCATTCCCGGTTAAGTATGGTCGAACTTTTCCAACCTGCGACTACGACACACCGTATGCTTTATGGTATGTTTAGCGCCAATTACTCCACCAAGTCGAATCTAGCTATGAGCCTGATGCATAAAAAAATCCTGTTGGGTATTGGTGGTGGTATCGCCGCTTATAAAAGTGCTGATCTGGTGCGCCGACTGAAAGAACGCGGCGCAGAGGTCAGAGTGGTGATGAGCGCTAGTGCCACCCAGTTCATCACGCCATTGACCTTGCAAGCGGTATCTGGAAATCCCGTGGCGACCGATCTGCTTGACCCAGCGGCCGAAGCGGGTATGGGTCATATTGAACTGGCGCGTTGGGCAGATTTGTATATCATCGCACCAGCTACTGCTAACCTGCTGGCACGTTTTCGAGCGGGAATGGCAGATGAATTGATTACCACGATTGCCCTTGCCACTTCCGCGCCGTTAGCGGTATGTCCGGCAATGAATCAACAGATGTATCAACATCCAGCAACACAGGATAATCTCAGCATCTTGGCTGACCGAGGCGTAACCTTTTGGGGGCCTGGCGTTGGCAGTCAAGCTTGTGGTGAAATTGGCCCAGGGCGCATGTTGGAGCCGTTAGAAATAGCTACGCTTGCCGAGCATTTTTTTGCTGCACCGTTGTTACAAGGACAGAAGATCCTACTGACGGCAGGTCCGACCCGAGAAGCCATCGATCCGGTGCGTTATATTTCTAACCACAGTTCGGGGAAAATGGGCTTTGCCTTGGCATCGGCGGCGGCCAGCATGGGAGCAACAGTAACACTGGTGAGCGGACCGGTAACCCTGCCAACGCCGACAGGTGTGCAGCGCATTGATGTTGAATCAGCGCAGCAGATGTTTGATGCCGTGATGGCGCACCTGCCTGAACAACAGATATTTATTGGATGTGCCGCAGTCGCCGACTATCGCGCGGCAACACCTGCCGCCAGTAAAATCAAGAAAAGCCAAGACACCATGCAACTACAGCTCGTCAGAAACCCCGATATTCTGGCAACGGTGGCCGCACAAACCCCAAAGCCCTTTACCGTAGGTTTTGCAGCAGAGACCCATAATCTTGAGCAATATGCATTGGATAAATTGCAGCGAAAACATTTGGATATGATTGCGGCCAACAATGTTTCTGTCGCAGGACTAGGATTTAATGCCGAGCAAAACGCGCTAAAAGTATTTACAAAAGATGGCTGTCACGAACTGCCCGCCACCGATAAACTGAACCTCGCCAACCAATTACTGACGCTAATCGCTAACTACAAAAACTAACCATGAAAACACCGATCGAACTGAAAATTCTTGATGGCCGTATTGGCAACGAATTCCCTTTACCTGCCTATGCCACTCCAGGTAGCGCAGGCATGGATCTGCGGGCAATGCTCGATGCACCACTCACGGTAGCACCCGGGCAGACAGTCCTCATTCCCACTGGCATTGCCGTCCATGTGGCCGACCCGGCGTTGGCAGCAGTTATTCTGCCGCGCTCCGGCCTAGGTCATAAACATGGCATTGTGCTAGGCAATTTAGTGGGGCTTATCGACTCCGATTATCAAGGACCACTGATGGTATCGTGCTGGAATCGCAGTGATAACCCCTTCCAGATAGAGATTGGAGACCGTCTGGCACAACTGGTATTTGTGCCTGTGGTACAAGCGCAATTTACTGTGGTTGACGAGTTTGCCGCGTCTGACCGTGGCGAAGGCGGTTTTGGGCACTCCGGTACCAAGTAAGCTCCGGAGCCATTGATGACCAAAGAAAAAATTAATCGTCGCGACCATATTCTGCAGTGCCTAGCGCAGATGTTGGAAACCAATCCTGGACAGCGGATCACCACCGCAAAATTGGCGTCTGAAGTCGGGGTTTCAGAGGCGGCACTTTACCGCCATTTTCCCAGTAAAGCCCGCATGTTTGAAGGACTTATCGAATTTATCGAGGAGTCCTTATTGTCGCGCGCTAACCTGATTATGACCGAAGAAAAGGACACCATGCGCCGCTGTCAGCTGATGTTACAACTACTACTGGTATTTGCTGAGCGCAATCCCGGTATCTCACGGCTACTCAACGGCGACGCATTATTGGGTGAACACGAACGATTACGGGAGCGGGTTAACCAGATTTTTGCCAAATTTGAGACCCATCTGAAACAGATCCTGCGCGAAAAATCACTGCGGGAAGGTCAGAAATTTCATATCGATGAAGGTGTTTTAGCCAACATGCTATTGGCTGTTGCTGAAGGCCATATTGCCCAATTTGTTCGCAGTGAATTTCAGCAAAAGCCCACTCAACATTTTGAAGAACAGTGGTTGTTTATTCAAAAGCAACTGCTACAAAGTTAACTGTCGTAAGTAAAAGGGTTTTATCGTTAAAGGTATCTTCACAAGGAAGTTCTATGAAATTGTTTTGGCTGTCTATTGTTATTGGGCTGTTTGCTGTAGTTCCGGCATCGCTCGCCAGTGAAATCTCCGAATCTGCTTTGCTATTCAGCAAAGGGGCCAGTTTCTCCGAGGTGAAAGTCTCTCCCGGCGGCGAATACTTGGCCGTCAAAATGAAGCATGAGGGCAAGAAACGCCTGCTGATTTTTAACACCGAAGACATGAAACTGATGCATTCAGTATTTTTTGCAGGCAATGCTCAAGTAGGAAACTACGCGTGGGTCAACGATGAACGTCTAGTCCTCGCTAAAGAATATCTTAAAGGTTGGGATGCACAACCGCAGTATTATGGCGAATTGATGGCCGTTAATGCTGATGGGAAAAAAGCCAGTTACCTTTTTGGTTATGCTTCAACGGAGCAGCAGGCTGGCTCTCATATCCAAAAGAATACTGCTATTGATGCCACGGCTTACATCTTAGACCCGCTTCCAAACGACCAGCGTTATATGCTGGTAAGCGCTATTCCGTGGGGAAACCATACCACACTGACCCGCGACATATTGCAAGACGTTTACCGGGTTGATGTATACCGCGGCGTCAGACAACGGTTAATGACCGCTCCGGTGGGTAATGCTCGCTTTATGACCGACACCAATGGCGAAGTGCGTATCGCCGTTGGCGAAGACAGCAAGAATGACACTCAGGTCTTTTATCGTCACGATGGTGCATGGGTCAATAGCCAGCAGTTGCAACTGAACCATTTTAAGCCCATCTCGTTTGCAACTGACGACAACAGTATCTATGCCACCGCTAATGTTCAAGGCGAGCCAGACAGCGTTTATCGAGTTAATCTGTCTACTGGCGATAAAAAGAAAGTCGTGAGTGATCCTACCGTTGACCCATCCCATTTCTGGATCAATCCACAAAATGGCCAACTGTATGCGGTGGAGTTTGAAAATGGCTACCCAGCCTATTCCTTTGTCAGCGCTGAAGACCCACGTAGTCAGTACCTGAAGCAACTATTGCAGAGTTTGCCAGGGTATCAGGTCCGTATTGTCAGTGAAGATCGTCAAGGCGATAAACTGGTGATTCTGGCTTTCAACGATCGGGATCCTGGCACGTATTACCTGTATTACCCTCAGCAACATAAATTACGGCCATTGCTTAAAGTCATGGAGGGTATCGACCCGGCCAAGATGGCTGAAGTCCAGCCACTGAATATTAAGGCAAGAGATGGATTAGAGATCCAAGCGTTTCTGACCTTACCATTGAATAAGCCACAAAAGTCACTGCCCTTGATTGTCAATCCCCATGGTGGCCCCCATTACGTTCGTGATTATTGGGAATTTATTCCGCAGAACCAGTTTCTGGCCGCACATGGGTATGCAGTTCTACAGGTCAACTACCGAGGTTCCGGTGGCTATGGAGAAGCTTTCCAAGTAGCAGGGTTTCAGAAGTGGGGCAGTGACATACAGTATGACATTATCGATGCCACTCGTTATTTGATAGATCAGGGCATTGCCGATAAGAACCGTATCTGCATTGTAGGCGCGAGTTTTGGCGGTTACAGCGCCCTACAGAGTGCAGAACTTGCCCCCGATCTATTCAGATGTGCCGTTGGTGAAGCCGGGATCTATGATTTACCGATGATGTTTACTGAAGGTGATGTGCAAAAGTCTGACTCTGGAGTTAGTTATTTAAAACAGGTGCTAGGTGACAATCCCCAAACATTGCAAGCCATGTCGCCAGCAGACCACGTGGATAAGCTTAAAGCTAAGTTGCTGCTGGTTCACGGCGGTAATGATGAACGTGCACCCATAGAGCAGTTTGAAGCGCTGGAGAAATCCCTGAAACAACAGCATTATCCTTATGAGAAAATGGTCGTCGATGACGAAGGTCATGGTTTTTATCGGGACAGTGACCGTGCAGCGTTTTATCAACGATTACTGGATTTCCTAGACAATAACCTCAAACAATAATGCGAAATATTGACGTTATGGTGGCAGTAAGGTTCCTCAGCGAATACGCCATAACGTCCATTAATAAGAATCTTACACCACTGACGCTGTATGAAATTAATGCAAATGGCAGTATCCTCCGCATCCCGATATAATGTGAGGAATATCACAACCGCCGTAATGTGCAGTCGATGTTTCGCTGGTTTCTGCACAGGAGAACTATAAATGGCGTTATCAGAAGCAGCAAAAACCGTGCAGGCAGCATTGCTAGCAAAAGGGCTGGAAACACCTATGGTGCCTTGCAAGCTAAGTAATGATGAGCGCAAACTCCAAATCGAAGGACATATTCGAGATATTCTACAACTGATGTCCTTGGATCTTACCGATGACAGTCTGGCAGATACCCCAAAACGCATCGCCAAGATGTATGTTGATGAAATATTTTCTGGACTGGATTACCAGAATTTCCCGAAGATCACGGTGATTGATAACAAAATGGGATTTGATGAGATGGTGCGAGTGCAGGATATCAGCCTGACAAGTACTTGTGAGCACCACTTGGTGACCATTGACGGTACAGCCACCATCGCCTACCTGCCGCGTAAAAAAATTATTGGACTGTCGAAGATAAACCGGATTGTGCGCTTCTTTTCCCAGCGTCCCCAAGTGCAGGAGCGGTTGACACAACAGGTGTTGGTGGCCTTGCAGGCGTTACTGGAAACCAAAGATGTCGCGGTGAAAATCGACGCTGTGCATTACTGCGTCAAAGCTCGAGGGGTCATGGACTCCACCAGCTCCACCACTACCACTGCGCTAGGAGGGATTTTCAAATCCAACCCAGCCACCAGAGCTGAATTTTTACACCCTTGAAGTTAACGCACTATAAAGTAAAAAAGCCTGGCAGAGCCAAGCTTTTTATAGTCACATTCGTTCATATCCCATACTGCTGGCGATAGGCTTGAACTGCCGCCAGCTCACCTTCCATCCCCGGCTTTTCGCTAAGATAAGCTATCAGATCCGCCAGCTTAATGATCGCAACAATATGGCAGCCAAAGTCACGTTCTACTTCCTGGATTGCCGATAACTCGCCGCGACCTTTTTCTTGACGATCCAAGGCGATCAACACCCCTGCCAACGTCGCACTATTAGCCTGAATAATCTCCATGGATTCTCGGATAGCCGTGCCTGCAGTAATCACGTCATCAACCAGCATAACCCTGCCTTTAAGATCACTGCCAACCAAGTTGCCGCCTTCACCGTGATCTTTCTTTTCCTTACGGTTAAAACAATAGGGGATATCAATACCGTGATGTTCTGCCAGCGCTACCGCCGTAGTGGTGGCGATAGGGATACCTTTGTAAGCCGGACCAAACAACAGGTCATATTCAATGCCTGAGTCAACCAACGCCGCCGCATAAAACCGTCCCAAACGAGCTAAATCACCACCGGTATTAAATAACCCGGCATTAAAAAAATAGGGGCTTTTACGACCGGATTTCAAAGTAAATTCACCAAAACGCAGCACGTTACGTTGTAAGGCAAATTCAATAAACTCTCGCTGATAAGCTTTCACGTCAGTTCCTGTTGTGTAAGGTTGGTAGGGTACTAGTTATCAATATTGTTTTTAGCTTAATGCGGCTTTCTGCACATCAACGATTTCGCGAATGCCATGTTTGGCCAGCTCCAGCAGGCTTGCCAGTTCTTCGTGACTAAAGGGTTCACCTTCAGCGGTGCCCTGCACTTCAATAATCTTACCGGTTTCAGTCATCACCACATTCATATCGGTTTCGGCGGCGCTATCTTCCACATATTCCAAGTCACACACTGGCTCACCATCAAAGATACCCACGCTCACGGCGGCAATCAGGAACTTCAGCGGATTGGTCTTGATAATACCCTTAGCGCGCGCCCAATTCAGGGCATCAACCAACGCCACACAGCCCCCGGTAATCGCTGCGGTTCTGGTGCCACCATCGGCCTGGATCACGTCACAATCAATAACGATGGTGTTTTCGCCCAGCAATTTCATATCAACCGCTGCCCGCAAAGAACGGCCAATGAGTCGCTGGATCTCTTGAGTTCTGCCAGACTGCTTGCCTCGCGCCGCTTCACGATCCATACGGCTATGCGTTGAGCGCGGCAACATGCCATATTCGGCAGTCACCCACCCCTGTCCTTGCCCTTTCAGAAAACGCGGAACGCCTTCTTCAAAACTCGCGGTACACAACACTTTGGTGTTGCCAAATTCAACTAACACTGAGCCTTCGGCATGGGCTGTGTATTGGCGAGTAATCGTGACCGGGCGGATTTGAGCCGGTGTTCTGGTGCTGGGGCGCATAACAACTTCCTGAATCTAATAAATGTGGCGCCTATTATAGGACCTGACACCAGGGAGTGCTACGCTAGATCTAACACCACCCTGCGATTCTGGCCGACATGCCTTTAACCCTAGGTGACAGATGTCTATAATCAAGGCTTTATCGTCACAAACGACTTACGGGATACTTTCATGATCCATAGTATGACCGCCTATGCCCGCGTAGAGCATAAAGCTACCTGGGGCAATGCGTCTTGGGAAATTCGTTCCGTTAACCAACGTTACCTGGAAACCTATCTGCGCCTGCCTGAACAGCTGCGGAGCTTGGAGCCGATTCTGCGAGACAAACTTCGACAACGGCTTAACCGTGGAAAAATAGAAGTGAATCTCCGTTATGAACTGAAAGGTGACCAAGACAACCAACTGACACTCAACGAAGATTTGGCTCGGCAATTATTGAAAGCCGCTCAATGGGTAAAAGACGAAGCTAGCGAAGGCCGATTGGAGTTACTGGACATTCTGCGTTGGCCAGGAGTCATCTCTGCGCAAGAGCAAGACATGGATGCCATAGGCACCGAGCTATTAGCAGCGTTTGATAATGCCATTGATCAGTTTATTGAAGCCAGAGCCCGTGAAGGCGAAGCGATTAACGCCATGCTGCTGAGCCGCCTGGAAGGTGTAGAACAACAGATCGCAATCGTCCGAGAACAAATGCCCAAAGTCATCGAGTGGCAACGTGAAAAACTCACCAACCGATTGGCAGAAGTGAAAGGCGAACTCGACCCTGTTCGCATTGAACAGGAAATGGTACTGACTGCCCAAAAACTGGATGTGGCGGAAGAGATGGATCGCCTTGAGGCACATGTTAAAGAAGCCCGGCGTATCCTGAAAAAAGGTGGTGCCGAGGGCCGCCGCTTAGATTTCATGATGCAGGAATTTAACCGCGAATCAAACACGCTGGCGTCTAAATCTATCTGCACTGAGACCACTGCCGCTGCCATTGAGTTAAAGGTTTTAATAGAGCAGATGCGCGAACAGATCCAGAACGTCGAATGATGTTTTTAGGGGTTTATAAAGTGTTAAAAACATCTTATAAACCATTGCTTTACGATTTTTAATGTTTTTACTTGTTCGAGAATGTTTGCTATTGTTCATGAAAAAGTGGGACTAAAGTGGTGACTAAAATCGCTTGAAACCACAAAAAATGGCCAAAAATTAACCATTTTTAAGTTTAGTCACCACTTTGGACTTAACTATATGAATGATAAGCAAATTAAAGCTTTTTTAAAAAGCAAAGAGCTTGGACGTAAAGCGGTAGGGGACGGGCTCTATATCAGAGTCCAAACAGAAGGCGTCGCATATTGGGAAGTCAGGTACAGCGTTAACGGCAAGCGCCGTTCAATGGTTCCCAATGGCGGCATCTACCCGGCAATGTCTTTAGTCGAGGCTAAAGCTGAAGCGGCGAAAATAAAACTGTTAGCTAAGCAAGGAGTTGATCCTCTCGCCGAGCGAGAGAGGCAACAAGAAGAAACAATCAAAACGGTCAATGACCTCTTTGAAGATTGGTACCAAACGACTGCCGTTCGCTTAAAACACCCAGAAATCCCCCAGCGGATGTATACCAAGGACATCAAACCGACCATCGGCCAGCTAAAAGTCGAAGACGTTAACGCTCGGGATATCCGAGCCATCATTCACAAGGTCGCAAAGAGCAACCGCCCCACAGTGGCCAATAAAACCCTACTGTGCTGCAAGCAACTCTTTAATCATGCTTGTAAGTTAGATCTCATCTCTGGCAATCCAGCCGCAGCGTTTAAACCCGTCGATGCTGGTGGCATTGAGAAGAGCCGCAGTAGGGCGTTATCCCTTAATGAAATCGCTACCGTATTCACTGTACTAAGGGAGAGTAAGCCCTCATTTAGCCATGAGAATTATCTCGCAGTAGCACTACTGCTGTGCCTTGGTGTAAGAAAAGGCGAGCTGATCGCCGCTAAGTGGAGTGAATTTGATTTTGACGAGCAACTCTGGCATATGCCCGAAGAGCGCAGTAAGACGGGCGTAGGCATCACGATACCGCTGTCTGATTTTGCTATTGAATGGTTTAAGGAACTACGTGTAATCGCTTGTGGTGCTGAATACGTTTTCCCTGCGCGTAAGATAGGTAAACGTAGAGGCTATATCTCGAACGATACCCTCAATCACGCCCTAGCCAAACTCTTCGGACAAAAGCTCGATAGCCACGGTCAAACCACAGAAAACGTTCTCGGCAAAGCTGGGATTAGCCATTTCACCGTTCATGACCTTAGACGCAGCTGCCGTACTTTACTGGCCAGTCTCAAGGTTGCCCCACATATTGCCGAGCGCTGTCTGAACCATAAGCTTAAAGGTATCGAGGGCACTTATAACCAACATGATTATTTAGAAGAGCGTCGAGAAGCGTTAGGTAAATTGGCGGCTCTAGTAAGCCCTATAGTCAATAACCAAGCTAATGTCGTCTCATTCACCAACATCAAAATCAGCTAAATAGGCAATATATGACCGTTATGCCGAGAACCGTGAAAAACGCCAGAATCAATGATCTTAAGCAGATGATTTTGCCTGAAATGGTACCGGATCAATTGAAGATATTAGGTGTAACACTCGCACATTTTTATGCCGATACTCTCGCTAATGCTCAAGCCAGCGAAGCAGGCGGCATTGAGTTAATCAAGCTTATAGAACGAAGAACCAACCTCCTACTCAGCCGAGGTAATGAGCTTTACGCTAACAAAAGCCATAGCTCTCCCTCTCAAATTGAGTTGGTGGGTCAAAATATCAATATTTTTATGACGCAATGTTCAGCACTATTTAAGTTTGTGCCTCCTTCACTGCACCAAAATGAGCCCATTTATCAACTAATAGATCGACTCGTTGAAACCGCAGTTTATATTGGCTATTACGCTGGCAGTAACGACACTTTATCCCTCACCGATAGATTCACTGATTCTGGTTACCACGCCACAGTTACTCAGACGCAAAAAGGTGGCCAAGCAAAGGCACGGCCAATCAATGTCCTTAAAGACTTAGTCATAGAAATGGCAAACCACCTTTACCTTGCCCCTCGCTTTATAAGTACTCCGAAAGTAATGGTGGTAGATGCAATCTATGAGGTTCTTCAAAACTATTCGTCCAAGGGCGACAACAAGAAGCATCCTGCGCTAGTGAAGTTTCCCAACCGTGTGCCAGAGCACAACACCCTACACAAATGGCTTAAACCCATCACAAAACCAACAAATACGTTAAAACAACCAAGACCCAGTATTTCTTTAGTCAAAGCAGAACTGAGCAAAGCCTTTACTGTTCAAAAAATCACCTCAAAGCTCAACTCACAATAAAACAATAGGTTAAATAAAAAAATAGGTACCTCTACTCAGTAGACCATCTGTCTCCATCTTTACGACCTCGCCAAACTCGCTCCTGAACAGTATGAAACAGGAGCGAGTATGAATTCACCAAATCAAACACCAGACCGTTTCGTCCGAGAAGCTGAACGACGGGCGATTACGTCAATATCACGCACTACTGCGTGGACACTAGAACGTAAAGGCCTATTCCCAAAGCGTCGACATCTATACCCACAAAGTACCGCTGTAGGTTGGCTCCTGTCCGAGCTTAATGAATGGGTCGCATCCCGTGAAAGTAACTGCTAGGAGGTTCAAATGGCGTTCAAACAAGAAGACCATCTGGCCAATTACCTTGAAGCCAATCGGCTAATAAAAAAGCCAGAAATTCAACGGCTACTGGGCATCAGTCGCTCAACGCTCGGAAGGTGGATTAAAGCCGGGAAATTTCCTGCCCCCAAACTAACGCAAAATGGCAGCCAACGTTGGTTATTCGAGGATGTGCATAAATGGCTCGGACACTAACAAGTAGAAGCAGGCTTAGGCCTGCTTTTTAAGAATGCTCAATGACACACTTTGACGCATTCCGCTAGCGCTACAAAACAGCCTCGGCTAGCTACAGACCGCAGCACGCAGGTCTTTCAAGGAAACGCAGCGTCAAACGGCGGCGGATATTAAAGAATATACCGCTCGCTTACGTTACAACTATCAATTAAACGAGAGAACTAATATGACTAAGCAAATCTCTTACGATTCTAACGCCGCAACCGTTAAGGAAACGCAAGCCAAAGAGTTTTGCATAGGCCGTAATAACATTGAGTTATTTGCCTATAAAAACCATGCATACGAAGTCTATAAAAGTTTACCTATGGGCCTCTCGCTCAAAGCTCTCAAAACCATCTTTTCTGACTTCGAGATAATGCTAAGCCATTACAGTAGGGTGTTAGCTTTTCGAATTGACCTACACCCAAAAACGGGGTCAGAGACCAACCAGACTATCACTTCGTTTCTCAAAAACTTACTGAAGACGCTGAATACCAAATATCAATGTAAAGTTATCTATCACTGCGCTAGAGAACAAGACACCGCTGATAAAGAACATTATCACCTAGAGATCTTACTTAGTGGTCATAAGGTTAAACATTCCGCAGCGCTCCAAATTTTGGTCAAAACCCTGTGGGAAAATCAAACCCTGGGGACAGTGGAGTTTATTAAAAAGCCTTTCTGCATCATGCGGCGAGGCAATAAGGCCTCTATTAAGGCTGCCATTTACCGCTCTAGCTATCTAACGAAAGAACGTACCAAGGACCTTAATGGCAAAGCCAAAGGCTTTATCAGCAATAGGCTAAAGCCTGCTGCTGGCTTCGATCCATCGACAGAACTAATGCTGGTGGACCCCAACATCACGTTTGAACGGAATAGGCGCAAGCAGGCTAATAAGAGCGCTCCGTCAGCGTCAATAACAGGCAATATCACCTCCTCCAGATATGGCTGGTTCAATAGGCTGTCCCATGCGCAACAGTTAAAAGAGTGCATTTCATCAAGGACCACCAGCCTTTCGCACCTCATCGACACCCCCATGTTCAATCCGCTCTCACAAACTGATCAGCCACAGTTGATCACACAGAGAGTCTATGAACCGAAAACAGGGGCTAATGATCACCTGAACACTGATCAGGTGGCGTTAGTGACTCGCACGCACCAATAAACAATCCCATACAAAAATCAGAGGAGTGAAATAGCAATAAGGTGATCACAAGCAGAAATCGAAATATTCAAAATGCCAAACAAACCCCATGAACCGAAAAGAACTGATCACTGTTGTGATTAAACAATGAAGGAGTCTATATGAGTAAATTCACGTTAGATACTTTGCCGAAATGTGGCGCTAAAACCCGTTCAGGCGCACCTTGTCAGCGCTACGGCAATAAGAACAATGGCCGCTGTAAACTCCACGGAGGGCGCTCAACTGGCGCGAAAACCAAGGAGGGAAAACTTGCTGTACGCGCAAATCCAATTGTTAACTCTGTCGTCTGGCATGTTGACACAGTGCTCATGGGAACCATCAAGCAGGAAGATGCTTACAAAGCGGTAAACGCCTATCTCATGCTCAGTGAGCTATGTGACAGGAGCGATAAAGAGGCTTATGAAGAAGCCATGGCAATTGTGAATGAATCCCGAGTCGAGCTGGAGATGCTTAAATATAGTATCGCGAATTATGAAGGTGCTGTGGCGTTCCTGCTTATTCAGTCAGCCTTAGACCATTGCTATAAAGAGGAAGGCAGCAAGCATCTATTTTTCCATGTTCATACGGCCCTTTGCCCGCCCTCATTTTTCACGCCAAATCTGCTCACCCAAACCCAGATTAAAGAACATCAAAAATGGGATATGCGCTCAATGCGCAATCGCGGTCTTAACTTCAATGTTCGCGCACGAGAAGCGCCCCATATACGAGAGTGGAAAAAGCAATTTCAAAAGCGCCAGATGGCGTTATGGGGCAATATTTAATGTTACAAAATACAGGTTAGAACGAGTGTTAAAACGCAAGTTTTACTCTTCAATATTTTTCGAGCTTTGCGTGGCAAACATAGCGCTTACACTCCCCCAATGAACGCGATGGCCTCAGCACATTGTCTGCACTATGGCTATAAAAAATGACTATAGTGATCACCCCATACTGATAACGATCAGACTACAATTGATCACTCTATGGGGGATAAAACTCGCCATCTCAGGAAGCAATACATGCTGATTCAATTTTTAAAGGGGGTTCTTTTCTAGGTATTGACTAGGAGAGAACCATGAAAAAAGAAGCTCGACTTATTCGTATGTACGGTGCCAATGAAGCTGGGTTGGCCATGTTACCGACGAAGGTATCAGGCACGCAGATTTCTCGGTCTTGTGTCGGTGAAGAAATGGGGTGTACACACTGCTTTCCCCACGGTATTGATACGAGCAACAGCCACGATATGAAGCTACAGCGTTGCTGGAAAAAATATCGTAAACACCAGTGGCGGAGTTAAATATATCCTTTATTGGGGATATCCAAGGCCGCAACTGCAATAATGGCCTTAACATCCAAAGAAGGCTTTCACATATTAATCGTCCGCTTAAAAGTGACACTAAATCCTCGCAGGCACTCATCTAAATGAGTGTCTGCATTCAAGCGCTTACTAATAAACAATTTTCTGTTCGCGCTCTTTCCTAATATCAGCCAACCTAGCTCGCTTCTGCGCGTTCGTGAGGGGGATAGCAGCTTGTTCGAGCATCACATCGTAATTTTCATCAGGTGTGACGTCATAACCCATGTTTTGCAAAATTCTCATCATCGTGCTTATCGAGCAAATAACTGGATAGCCCGCCTCATGAGGTATATGGCTATTCAGATAACGACCATCAAGAATGTTAGATAGACGTTGAATATACTCCGCTGGTGTAGACTCAAAAATATACTCTGAGTCGATCTCCTTTATATAAGACTTGCGCACACCGCAAGGCTTAGCCACCAGTACAAACACATCAACGTTACCAATCACTAGCAGCTTAACGAACGCCATCTTCCATCTCCATTTGAATCATTAGTCTGAGAAAAAGTTGAGCCAACGGCCTTTTAAAGCTCCAGAATCCACACCGAGTAAAAAGTTAATTAATTCCGATTTTTCGACACCATAATTTAACCTGCATCTTGGTGTCATCGGTAAACCCTACTCGCGTTTTGTTAATCACGATATTGTTAGCCCCATGAGGCGTCTGTAGCCCCCATAATTGAGAGGAACGGCACATCACCAATAACACCTCACCACGCACGGCCTTAGGGATAAGTGTTCGTCTAAGGTATTCCTGTGCTGCCCACACACTAGGTAAACTGGCGGCAAAACCTTGTACTTTATCCATATTAGTTGAGGCGTAAGGGATCAGGTTAAAGACGCAGATATTTTTTGACGCCAGCTCAAGATCCCCGTCAAACAAGCTATTCGCGACTGGCTTAAACCATTTATCCCAGCCCGGTATCTCGTAAGGATAGGGATGTAAGCCATCCAGTTGCGCGAATAGTTGCTGCTTTAACGAGGCTGACTGAATCACCTCAGCGGTTTTAGCATCCCGGCTAGGGTTAGCGTAACACAATACGATTTTCGCCGTTCTCAACGGGCCAAAGAATGGACCGGGAGGCAGACCGAACTCAAACTCACTATCAATATCGAAGGTCTCCTTTAGTTCCTCCAGCACCACAAGATCATCACTGTGCTTCGAAGCTTGCACCGCCATACAGGAGTTCCAGAAATTAATAAAATCCATTTTGAATATCCCTCGTTAGCTTAACGACTTCAAAGAGCTATAACGGCTACACCACCAGCAATTGGGCGTTATCTCTCAACCACTCTTTGCACTCGCGGTAATCGGGCATCACGCGCTCGACCTCACGCCAGAATTGCGGTGAGTGATCATGGTGCAGCAGATGGCAAAGCTCATGCACCACCACATAATCAACGATACGGTTAGGGGCTAACACAATCAGCCAGTTGAACTCTAAGTCACCATAAGAGGTACAACTGCCCCAGCGGCTCTTAAAGTCTTTAATGCGCACCACAGCGGTTTCTACCCCCACGACCGATTGATAGCGGTCTACCTTCTCGCGGATTTTCTTACTAGCGTTGAGTCTGTACCAATGGATTAGCGAACGCCGCACAAACTGCGCATGGGAGGCATATGCAGGCACGGTAACAGTAATTCTACCGTTAACCAATTTCGTCGGTGTCACGTTGCCCTGAACCACCTTTAGGCGATAATTGCGGCCAAGATAAGGGAAGGCTTCACCAGAGACATACTCTTTGCCACGCGATGGCCGTGCATCGGCGTGAATGGCGAGCTTTTCTAAAATCCATTGATGTTTGGCGGTCAGCAACTGGTGGACTTTCTCCATGGGTAAGTCTTTAGGCACGACCACCGCGACAGCGCCCTCCTCCACTTTTATGGTGGCGGATTTACGGCGCGCAGTACGAACGACCTTAACCTCGTAGCCCGCTTGTTTGATCACGTCACTGTCTTGCATCACGTCCTGCGCTGTCATTTATTGCCGAACTTATGCTTAGCCAAATCGATAAAGCGGTCTTGCAGAATCGCCACCAGCGCTTTATCACCAAAGGATTGATCCGTCACCACGCGCTTGATGTTCTTCTTCATGCGCTTCACTTCATCGTCTTTTTTAAAGAAGTCGACGATCTGTGTCGCTTCATCAAACATCTGCACCAGCTCTTGAGTGGTTGCCTTAATCTCTTCATGTAGCTGATCGTCGATCACTTCACCATCTCTAGCCTTAGCTACTTCAACCATCAGAATGTTGTAAAACGCAAACTCGGTCTCGTTCAAGCCCACGTCCTGCGCCGCTTGTTTATGAGCCCCGTTAAGGTCATTGGTCATTTCCAGCAATAGCTCTAACTGACGCTCCCAATTACCTGCGGTTTTCTCAATGATGTCTCGCAGCCGTATGCTCAGCGAACGGTAGTATTCGGGGTCATCATCTAACTTGATGTTGATATGGTGTTTCAGCGCGCTCTCAATTTCTGAGGCTTTAGATTCCGCCGACTTTTTCTTGAGCACATGCTCTTTAAAGTTGGCGGCCAGTAAATCAATCGGTGGGATTTTCGGATCAACCCCGGTACTCAATATGTGTTCGTCCACCAGCTGTCGTACCTTCTCGCCAACATCGAGCAAGTCCATACCGTCATCGTGATACTGGTTGCGCGCCGCATGATGCACCTTGCCCCACAGCTTCATATCAGGGATATATGACATAGCTGAGGCATCCGGCAAAATAACGTTGAGTTGCTTGGCAAAACGCTTATAGGCGACTTCGAATTGCGCCCGTACCACATCGTCTTTGAGCGCTAACACATAGTCATCAATTTCATCGCTGGTCACGCCTTTGAAAAACGCTTTAACGCGCCGATGTGCGTCTTCTAGCTTGGGCAGTTCGTCTTTCAGGCTTTGGTAAGTGCCTTCAACGTCATCACTGCTAAACAGCTCCAGCGCTTCAGTGAGGTAACTGGCTAAGCCATAATAGTCGACTACATAGCCGCACTCTTTGCCCTTATAGTTACGGTTAACCCGCGCAATGGCCTGCATCAGCGTATGGTCTTGTAGCTTGCGGTCGATATACATCACCTGCGCAATCGGCGCATCAAAGCCCGTTAACAGCATGTCCTTCACAATCAAAAAGGCGGTGTTATCAAATTTGCGCAGTTTCTCATCAGTGCCCGGTACATCAACACCAAACGGCTTCTTAAAGTTAGCGATAACCCTCTTCTGGTGAACCTTATCGGTGTATTGGGCAATGTATTGCGGGTCATTATGATCACCGGAGATAATCACCTCCGATGGCGGTGCACCTAACTCGTCTAAGGTCTTTTTGAAGATGGTTGCGGCGTGGCGACTGCCAACGACGATCATCGCCTTAAAGCCATCAGGCCGAATGCGCTCGCGGTAATGCTTTAACAGGTCGATACACACCCAGCGAATACGCTGAGGGGCTTCACGCACGGCGCGCTCAACACCATATTTACGCTTAATCTCTTGCTGCTCTTCTTTGGTGTAATCGCCAAAATACTCTTCAAACAGCGCATCGAGCGATTCTCCCGCCACGGCGGTTTTCACCTCACGGCCTTCATACAACAACCTTACCGTAGCACCATCCTCGACGGCCTCATTGATTTTATATTTATCAATGTAGCCACCAAAGGCGGTATCCATCTTTTGGGTTTTCAGCAACGGTGTGCCAGTAAAGCCTATTTTGGGCGCGTTCGGCAAAGCGGCGTTGATGGTGGTCGCTAAACCACCGAACTGAGTACGGTGCGCTTCATCCGCCAGCACAATAATCTTGTCTGAGGTATTGAGGTCAACAAAGCTATTGTCGCCCTGCTGTTCAGCTTCCTTCTCTGCGTCTTGGAATTTCTGCACCATGGCAGTCACCAGATCTGAGCTGTCTTTTTTCAGCAAATCACGCAGCGAGGCTACAGAATCAGCGTTGTAAACGGTTTCGCCTTGCGCACCTTGAAAGGTGGTAGACAGCTGCTCGTCCAACTGGGTTCTATCGGTCACAAACACCAGCTTGTATTGCTTGAGTTCAGGGTCATGGCGCATTTTTACCGCCAGCATCACCATGGTCAGCGACTTACCGCTGCCTTGGGTATGCCACACCACGCCAGATTTCTCTTTGCGGGTTTTGCCTGTTTTGAGCCGTTTAATAACCTTGTTTACGGCACGAAACTGTTGATAACGCGCCACCTTCTTAATCAAACGGCCCTCATCTGGCTCAAACAGAATAAAATTACGCACAATATCGAGGAAGTTCTCATGGCTAAACATACCCGCCAATAAGCGCTGCTGCGCCGTTACCTTGGCGACTTGGTAATCGGCTTCTTGCTCGGCAACTTGCTTAAATTCACTACCAGCAGGTTCAACTGCTGCGATGGGTAACTCAACATCGAGTTTATTGGCGAATGGCAACACATTATCGCTATCTCGTTGCGCAATCTGCGCATCGGTCAGCGGGTAAGCGTCTTTCCAATCACCGTAATATTGTGCGGGCGAGCTAATCGTACCGACACGGGCGAGATCACGGCAGGTTGAGACCATCAGTTGGTTATACCAAAACAGCTTCTCTGCCCCTTCAAAATGCTCAGGATAGCGCTGATTAGCGTAGCGGCGCAGCTGGTCAATGCCGTTATAGACAGGTGTTGAGATATAGGGCGATTTACACTCGATCACCGCTAACGGCAGGCCGTTAACGAAGCAAACAATATCGGGGATGATGGTTTGATTAGGGCCTTCCACCTTAAACTGATTCGTGCAGATAAACTCGTTGTTGTCGATGTTGTCAAAATCCACCAGCTTAACCGTTTGGCCTTTTTTGCCTTTGCCAAGGTCTTGCTCAACCGACAGATAGCCCACCATGGTTTGATAAAAGCCGTGATTATACTCCATCAAGCCCGCGCATTGTGGGTGCGTGACTTCACGGACAACCTTGCGTAAGTTCTCTTCATTGATCCACGGATTAATGCGCTCTATCGCCAGTGTTAGGCGCTTAACTAGTACTACATCGCGTAAGTAAGCACGTTCTTGGTTACTGTGCTCAGGTGCCAGCGCTTTACCGGGAATATAACGCCAGCCCATCTGGTGGAGCTGCGCAATAGCGGGGCGTTCTACTTTGTCAAATTCATCATTGCTCATGAGACAACACCCTGCCCACCAGCAACACGTTCATACTCTGCTTTCGCGGCGGCCACGGTTGCAGTGATATGTTGCTTAACCCGTTCGATAATTTGTTCAACCCCCGCATCAGACATCAGCTCAGCTAACGAACATTCGTAACCCGTTAAGAAACAAGGCTCATCATTTTTATCTCTTGCAGGCGTTGGGTTGCTACTGAAGTCAGGGTAGCGAACACTTCCCCAAATATTACTATACCAACTCTCTTCAAACGTTTGATATGGAGCGCATACCACCACACGCAGTAAACTTTGCGCCTTATCAACCGCTAGCGGCAAGTTAAGGGCGTCTGGTTCGCTTTTATGCCCGTTGCCATGGCTATCCACCCCAGTATCCGACACCACAATAAACTCAACCAAATAATCGCCAATACGCACCTTGTTATTAGCTAGTTGAAACTGGCTGTAGAGATAATGCGAATTCATCCCCGGCAACAGATCCCATTGCCAATACTCAGTGATATTGCGATGGGTGGCAGGGGTAAGCGCAAAATCAGCATTGCCCCAGTAGCAAAAGGTTAGCTCAAGCTTGCTCGCCATCTCGGCAATGGTCGGTACTACGCGCTGATAATAAGCTGCAACCAAACGGTGGGCGGTACGAACCTGCAATAGCAGATCATTTACTTGTTCCATGTATTGATATCCTTGAGTGATAGAGGGTGCGTGGCAGTAAACGCCAATAGATCGTGCCACTGGTGTAGAGGCTTTGCCGTGCCAGCGCGAGCAGGTTGCGCACAGACTTTAGCCAGTGGCTTATCTTGCAATAGCAGTTGCTGTAAGCTCAGGCGCGGTAGCTGGTGGTCGAGTAATGTCTTCCAGCTGTAGGCCTGTGTTTTGAGTTGATATAAGCGCGCCGCGTGCAGAATGTCGGCAATAATGCGCTTGTCTTGTTGATTAGGCTCGCAGGCTAACGCGCCCTTATCGAGTGCCAGTATGTCATTAACGACGGGTTGCCACGCCAAAGCGTTAATACCCGATAACTGACTATTGAACTCACTTTTAAGCGTATCAATCCAGTCATTAACTATCTTGCGCGAAGGGATACGGCCAATGGCGAGAAAGTACAGCGGTAACTGGCTGCGCTCTTCCGCTTGCAGGTAAGACGTAATCTCACGCTGCCATTGGTCAATATATTGGTCGCCACCTTCCGGTGGTTTGATCTCCAGGATCACCGTAGCACTGGCAAAGTTGAGCACCGCATCAGGCTCGACGCGATTGAGATCATCATTATTTGCCAGTGAAAAGCTCGGCCAGAAATCAATCTCCTCAAAGTCATCAAACGCTGGCTCAGTCACGCCAAGCCAGCGTTGCATTAAGGTCGCTTGTACAGGCGCTGACAGATAGGCAAAGCGGCCAAATACCGCCGCTGTCATCAAGTCTTCGCGGCCCTTAAACACCTCGCGCCAGCTTATCGACTGTCCTTTATCGACGTCGATGCGCCCCGCCTTTCCATGGAGAATTGCCTGTAACATTGCCCATCCTTGCTAATCGATGGCTACCCGCACTTTGCCCGTTAATAGATCCTGCATGAGGGCTTTCTTTAAGCTCTCTAAATGTCGAAGCTTACTTTCTTGCTTAGATATACGTAAATCTACCGAATCTAACATCGCGCAAATACGCCCCTGCTCCTCAATAGATGGGAGTAATACTGGGAACTGCTTGAGCTGAGTGGAGTTTATCGAGGCCAAATTGGTCGTTTGTTTAGCACACCCAAGATAATATTTTTTACCATACTCCGCCCCTGAAAGGTGGTTGAAAAAACTTGGGCTAAGCTTGTTTATATTAGTTCTTACAGCAAACACATGATTTTGATGCGCACAGGGTGATATTTGCCCGAACCAAATGCTTCCTCGACCCAATTTATCGAAATCACCACCTTCATTGACTAATACATCATTTTCTCGAAGCAAAAATCGTTCTGATTTGCTTTTGGGGATCTTGATAGTTTTTATTTCTTTTAAATCTAAATATCCATCTTGAACATTGGCTACGCGCAAATATGGCAGCTCTATCAAGTCGCCTTCAAGTTTCGAGCTCTTCGCTGCCCCTGTTTGAATTACAGCAACGGATTCTAGCTTCGCGACCTTCCACGTCTTCGGAATCCGGCCGACAGGGGAATCCTTAAACTCGGTGTGAGGTTTGCCATCGACGCCGACACCTTTGGTCAACAGCTCCTGCATCATGCCGGTTTTCAGGTCTTTGAGCTTGTCGATTTGCGCCTGTGTCTTCTCAATCACCTCATCCACCGAGGTCAGGATCTTGGCGATTTTTCGTTGTTCGGGGAGTGGAGGAGCAACTAGCTCAATCTCAAAAAAATCAGCTGCGGTTATATTGAGCAACCCATTAGCACGAGCACTCGATGTAATGATTTGCCGTAGCTGGTAATCTAAAGTACCACCGTGAAAAGCATATTGAACAAAGTCAGGATCAGCTTTGCCATCAATTACTCTAAAACTATGGTAAACGTTGGGCACAGCTGCCGATGACCAACGATTTAATTTAAACACACATCCGTACGGAAACGTTTTGGAGTTTCCACGGTTATAAGACAACTCCCCTCTGGTCAAACATGTGTACTTTTTTAGGCTCTCACCCGCCATATTTCTCGCCCACTTCTCACGTTGGTCAACCCAACCGGCGGTTGAAGAAATGGTCAGTACATTCTCAGGTTTACCGTCCAAAGGAGTTCGAATGCGCGTTACATATTTATTCAAAGGTGCCTTATTCCACCCTTCAGGAGCTCGATCACTCATAACCCAGCTCCTTGAGATAACTCTGCATCACGCTCTCGGCAGTAGCGACCTCATCATCCAGCTGCTTGAGTGACACTTGGTATTTATCCCACCAGCGCTCTAACTGGCTGATGATGGCGGGGGTAGCATCCGTGGCCAACTCGCGGATCTGCTCTTTGGTGCTGATCTCAGAGCGGAACTGGTAGTAGCCCTCGGACTTCAGGGTAAACACACAGCTGATATCGAAGCCTTGCAGGATCTCTTCTTGAATGTATTCGCTCTCGACCTCACGCACTGGCACGCCGCCATGCAGGATGGCGCGTACATCAAAGATCTCTGCTGGTGGCGCAGTATCAGCATAACGGCGAATATTGAGGTTGTAGTCGTTATCGCTAATCTCACTCAGCTCAACCACCTGGGCGTAACGCTTAATGTTTTGGTAGTTGTTAAAGGTGGTGACGATTTTCTCAATATCTTGTGGGCGCAGTTTGTTTTGATTTTTGCCTTCTTCATATTCCAGCTCACCATTGATAAACAGCACCTTGCCTTTACGATCGCGCGCTTTGTTTTTATTGATGATTAGTAGGCAAGCGGGAATGCCGGTGCCATAGAACAAGCCGGATGGCAGACCTATTACCGCTTCGAGCAAGTCATCTTCTAGAATGCCCTGACGGATCGCCTTTTCACTGGAGCCACGGAACAGCACGCCGTGCGGCATCACCACACCGACCATACCTTCCGCATTGGTGCTGGCAATCATGTGCTGCACAAAGGCTAAGTCACCGGCATCTTTTGGCGGAGTGCCATAGGGGAAACGGCCAAAACCATCATTATCGCATTCATCCTTGCCCCACTTCGCCAGTGAGAACGGCGGGTTGGCAATCACGCGGTCAAAGGTCATCAGCTCACCGCCTTCGGTGTGCTTAGGCTCGCGTAGGGTATCGCCCTTACGGATATCGGCACTGAGCACGCCATGCAGGAACATGTTCATCTTACAGATGGCCCATGTGTTTAGGTTCATCTCTTGGCCGAACAGTGACAAGTTGCCGGGGTTCTCGCCGTGAGCTGCTAGGTAGTTACGGGTTTGCACCAACATACCGCCGGAGCCGGAGGTTGGGTCGTAAATACGCATGCCCGCTTTAGGCTTAAGCAAAGCCACCAGCAGCGACACCACTTCACTTGGGGTGTAGAACTCACCGCCCTTTTTACCCGCGCTGTCGGCAAACATTTTGATGAGGTATTCGTAGGCGCTGCCGAGCAAGTCTGGCCGCTCGAAGTCTTCATTACGCAGGCGGTATTTGCTGAAGTGCGACAGCAAGTCGCGCAGCTTTTTATCAGACAGCTTGTTTTTGATGTTGAAGTCGATAGTGACCAACACCCCTTCGAGGCTGCTGTTGTACTCTTCAATCGCTTCGGTGGCTTTGTTGAGCGTGGCACCGATATCGTGTTTAAGGTCTTTTAACTCTGACCAACGGGCAGATTGAGGCACAAAGAAGGTGTTATCGTATTCGTCTTCATCTTGCGCCAGCGCCTCGGCCTGCTCTTGGGTTTTGCCTTTATCGAGGTAATACTGCACCACGCTTTCTTGCGCCTCTTCAAAGGCATCAGACAGACGTTTTAAGAACATCATACCGAAGATGTAGTCTTTGTACTCTGAGGCGTCCATATTGCCGCGCAGGATGTCAGCGGCTTCCCACAGGAAAGATTCAAGTTGTGGGAGAGTGAGTTTCTGGGTCATTGAACAATGCAACCTTAAAATGATTCTGGATGTATCTTAACATTGAGTTTCCTGTTAGCTCCGGAGAAGAGGTGTCCGTTCTGACATAAAACTTGGTGTTATCCATAAAAATGGGATATGACGACGGACTACAGTCAATTCTAACTACTGTTTTATCTTCAAAAGGGACTTCTGTCAGCTTGCAGTATTGCAGGTAATCAGAGCTAATCCTTGACGCTAATTGAGCGCCAAGCTCTTGGAAATAGTTATCCATTTTATTGAACTTAAAGCGTTTACACTCAAGATCAACGCCAAGGACTTTACCTTTGTCGTTCACACCGATTAGCAGAATGCCGCCGCTAGTATTGATAAAAGAAACAATATCTTTAATGACTTCAGCCTGCACTACGCTATCTTTCTCAATCCTTCCTTCAGGTTTGTGAAGCTTATCGGCATTAGCAAAGAATGATTGCTTGAACTCCATCTGACGTGTCTCGCCAAAAGAGATCAAATGCTGTAAATATTTGGTATCGCTCATTGATGAAAGGGTATAAACCATTGCATCGGTGTTATCTTCAATTGCTTTGTACTGCTTTGGCTCTGTAGTCAGTTTACTGAAGAATAAATCAATCTGTTTCCTAGCAATTTCTAATTTCCCCGCGAGTTTTATCACCTCTTGCTGAACTTCCAGCTTAGGGATGGGGATACTAAGTGCTTGGATGGATTTAGCTTGAAGTCGCTGGATACTTGCACCAGTAGGTATTTGCCCCAACATTAACTTACCCAGTTGAGACTCAAAAAATAATTTAGCGTACTCAGATAATAATCTATCTTGATTAAATGTCAGTCGTAGGTATTCGTTAGGTTTAGGTGTCGTGCTAAAACCTAGCGAAATAGCAGCATGTTCAGGACGGGTTCGTCTAAAATAAATCGCATTGGGCACATCTAGATTAGTATCGGACTTAACCACTTCAATGGTCTTAACCATTTTCTTATTACTTAGTGATACTCGCTCAAAACCTTCGTGGTGACGTAAAAGTGCGGCAATATCTCGATTTACTGGAGAGTTATCAATATAGCGTTTGACGTCTAATCTAGCGTCATTACTCAATACCTCTCCAACGGGGACAATTCGACTAAACGTCTCCAGAGAGTCAAATTTATCAAACGCTTCCACGACGGTCTGAATGCCTTGTTCCGTTAGCCTATTCATATTTTGAGCAGATACGAAATCTTGTGACGCGTCGATAAACAGGACTTTCCCCTTTCTATCTAGTTGCTTGCTCTTATTAACAATAACCAAACACGTGGATACTGATGTTCCATAAAAGACCCCCGGTGGAAGTGCGATTACGGACTCCACAAAATCGCCACGAAGAATTTCCTCTCTAATAGACTGCTCGCTATTACCACGAAAGAGTGCACCTAAAGGCATGACTATAGCACCTAAGCCGGTGTCGTTTAGACTGGCAATCACATGCTGTAAAAATGCTAAATCAGCAGAACTTTTGGGAGGGAAGCCAAAACGGAACCGACCGAAGTCATCAAAATAACACTCGTCATGGTTACTCAGTTTTAACGAAAAGGGAGGATGACAAAATACACGGTCAAAGCTCATCAGCTCACCGCTTTCGGTGTGCTTAGGCTCGCGCAGCGTATCGCCTTTACGAATATCGGCACTGAGCACACCATGCAGAAACATGTTCATTCTACAGATGGCCCACGTGTTCTGGTTCATCTCTTGGCCGAACAGTGACAGGTTGTCGGGGTTCTCGCCGTGGGCTGCTAGGTAGTTACGGGTTTGCACCAACATACCACCGAAGCCGGAGGTTGGGTCGTAGATACGCATGCCCGCTTTAGGCTTGAGTAAGGCCACCAACAGCGATACCACTTCACTTGGGGTATAGAACTCACCGCCCTTTTTGCCCGCGCTATCAGCAAACTTTTTGATCAGGTATTCGTAGGCGGTGCCGAGCAAGTCAGGCCGTTCAAAGTCTTCGCTACGCAGGCGGTATTTGTTGAAGTGCGACAACAAGTCTTGCAGCTTTTTATCTGACAGCTTGTTTTTGATGTTGAAGTCGATAGTGACCAACACGCCTTCGAGGCTGCCGTTGTACTCTTCAATCGCTTCAGTGGCTTTGTTGAGCGTCGCGCCGATATCGTGTTTAAGGTCTTTCAGCTCTGACCAACGGGCAGATTGGGGCACAAAGAAGGTTTTATCGTATTCGTCTTCATCTTGCGCCAGCGCCTCGGCCTGCTCTTGGGTTTTGCCTTTGCCGAGGTAATACTGCACCACGCTTTCTTGCGCCTCTTCGAAAGCATCAGACAGACGTTTTAAGAACAACATGCCGAAGATGTAGTCTTTGTACTCTGAGGCGTCCATATTGCCGCGCAGGATGTCCGCGGCTTCCCACAGGAAAGATTCAAGCTGTTGGAGAGTGAGTTTGGGGGTCATTAATCAATGCAACCTTAAAATGATTCTGGGCGTATCTTAACACCCACGAACCAAATTAGGCTGTGTGAAATGTATCGATTTCAGGCTGTTAAGCGACAGCGCCAATTGACAGCTGAGGGCGCGGTTCAATGACCCGAGAACTGTGGGACGATTCTGATAGTTGTAAAGCTGCTACCGTGACGTTATTCAAGACATTAGCTAACCTGCAAAAGCTCTATGCGTTTACTGCAAATAGTACGGCGTTTGGCTAATATCCTAGCCATAAACAAACGGATTAGCGTTGTGAGTGCTAGGGTGTTAGCCAATGCACTTTAATTATCAGAGAAGCCATGTTGTACCTGTTGAGATTGGCACAATCCCTACCTTAAGACCAAAAGGCTTGAATAGTCGGTCGAGAATATCGGTCTTAAAGCTACCTCGGTCGTTCTCAACGTCAGAGAGGGTTTTGCGTGACACCTTAGCTAAGGTTGCATACCGATCCTGAGTTAAACCTAACACCTCAACTCGCAATGTTTTAAGCGCTTGTCCTTGGCTAAGCTCACCGTGTAATAGCCTTTGAGTGACGGCGTGAATAGCGTTCTTTCTTTCTACCGTATTAACACCGCCTGATAGTTTCGATGCTCGTTTAGTGGATTGTTCTGTTTGAAGCTGTGGGACGTTTTTAGATTGAGGCCGCTGCTGCGTGTCAGTAGCAACCTCATTCCGTTGCTGACGATTCGCTCTAAGACGAGCAATGGTTTCTTTTGCCGTTTCAGCAGTAGATGGTTTATCACTCATAGTAGCCCCCAACGAGCTAGCTTTTGTTCAACATAAGCAAAGCCAATAGCTGGCATGTCGATGATCCGTTGTGGCACACCGCGCTCAATTAAGCGTTGCTTCAAGCCAAGGCATTGTTGCGCAGTGAACTTTAACTCTTTCATTAGCGTCTGAGCAGGCACTAAATCAGCCAATGCGTCAGCAATGCCCTGAAAGTTATACTCCCCCCCAACTTCTAGCGGTGCTTGCCATTTTGTGGTTCTGGCCACCCCTTCTGGATCGGCCTTCATTGGTGCAAAGTCATAGATAGGGGCAAGCTTTATCCACCCATCGCCTTTAAGAAACGCTGTATTGCGGCCATGATTATCACTGTTACCGAATAGGATATTCAAAAGGTCTCGCTGCACCCATTCAAGCACAAACGCGCGTACGTCAAACTGAAATCCTTGTTCTAATACCATATGGCTATGAGCGATTTTATCGATTAACGTTCTTATGGTTTGCTCGTGATCTAAGGTAACACCCGCGCCCTTGCCAAGAATCGAATAGACCGACTCCATCGCATAACGTTGCTGACCTAGCTCGTCGAAGTAAATATCAAAGCGCGGTAGCCATAGCGATGGGTAGGCATTGCCTTCTTCGAGCCGCATATCGCCCGTAGGGATGGTCTCAAAGCCCATTTCAGCTAACTCGTGATAGTAGTGGTATTCAGCTCGTAAGATATCGCAGTCAACAGGAGAGCGAGCACCTCTCGGATATTTCACCAAATAATGAAGGTCTCGGTTTTGCGGTTCATCTTGGTGGCTATCAATCCAGATCTTTTGCCCATCAGAACAACGTAACAACAGCTTGGGCGCTTCACCGCCTGCACCTGTTGCGCCACCGGCAGCAGCGCCTCGATGTTGGGCATAATCCAAAAAGTCAGCCGCTCGGTTCTTAACATCGTCAACGGTGAAGGTAAGCTTATCAGCAATAGCCGTGCGTTCAGGCAGCGACTCCTTGACCCGCAAATTACCGACGGGAGCAATAGTGCCATATTTAAGCAACACAAAATTTTGCTCATCGATAGCCAGATCAGCGATATCAAGGTACTTTAACCAATAGCGACGGCTTGCACCGCTAGGCATTATGTCATCAAGAAAGCAAAACCATCCCTTCTCATCAACGAACAAGCTGACGGGGTAGTTTAGAGAGATGGCGTGCATATCGTCTTTATCTAGCTCAGCCAAAGCATATGCCTGCTGGTAATCTAGCGAGGTAAGCCGATAATTACCTTGGTCGCTCTTAGGGAAAGAGAGCAACGCAATATCTCTCCATTGGCCATTGATGAAAGCCTGAATGGTCAACTGCTCCATGAAAGCTCCTAAACACATTATGAGTAATTAAATACTCATTAAATCATAAAATAGCTATTAATGAGTAATTATTTACTCAAATACTACTTCAGCCTAGAAAATATACAAAGCTTTTATGAACAATGAGCTGCAATTGCTAATCGATAAGGCGCAAACGCAACAATCAACCGACTACTAATGTCGCTATTACTGTTCCGTTTATCACTGAACTACTTAATGGGGTGTTTATCCACGATAGAACTGCCAGCGTCCGTTTCGCTCTTAGAGAACTGCTCGGCAACTTTGCCTTCGTAATACTTATACCGAGGTCAACAACCTCATATCACACGCTATAACAGGTAAATCACCATATACACGCTATAGGCGGTAAATATCTCAGAGCATAAACAGACTTATATTTCGGTAGTTAACTTGGAGGGTAAAAAAAGATTTAGCAGTGATCAGCGCGTCGTAAAGGTTGAACAAAGCGGGAC
>NZ_JAFNJD010000022.1:0-65844 GCF_017368415.1 Shewanella sp. 4t3-1-2LB | reverse complement strand
TGTGCTGAACTTGGGTAACCGGCAGCCCTTGATGCAACATCAACATCGCAATAAGACGCCTGGCAAAGTGCTTATCGTTGGTTTTTTGAATCAATTTTTGCATGCGCTTGCGCTCAGCGCGGCATAGTGGTGCTAAGATGGCCATTCTCAGTCCTCGGCGAGTGGTGGGTTTGTTTGGCGATAGATCTGATCGCTCAAACAGGACTGAGTTCCCTTCCTGTGATCTACTATTTGGAACAGTTATTTAGTCGATATGCTTCGTAGAACTGACTACTACGACTAATACGATGGTATTGCCGTACGAGTTGACTGTAGCAGATTACTAGACTTTCTAATCGAAGCCAGTCAGGCGAATTAGGATTTGCTATATACTCATCGCCAATCTGCACGCCATTCTGAGCTTGGCGAACTGACCAGTAAATATTATATGAGTCCCTTCGAAATTGTTCGCCCAATATATAAGCGAATGTCTTTGATTCATCATCAAAATTCAGTAGTTGTCCATTTTCAGTTACAAAAATATGAGAGCATATTTTTTGAGATAATTTATTTTCTATTCTTGCCCGTATATCACTTAAAAGCCGAGTTATTTCATTTAACTTGGTTTCCATTCGAAGATGTTTTACTTGCTTTTCCATTGTTTGACGACTGAGTTTTGCTTCTTCCTTGGTCTCTTTAAGTTCGTTACGAGTTAGTGCGAGTTCTTCATTGGATATTGCGAGTTGCTTATTTGAGGTAGCTAGCTCGCGCTGTGAGACAGCAAGTGCTTCTCGTTGTGCTTTAAGCGACCAAACCAGTAACCCCACTGTAGCAAAACCTAGGATCGGGTTAAGCACCCCACCAAAGAAATCACCAAAAGTACCAAAGTCTCCTTTGTCACCCCAGCCATTGTGGAAATTCATAAAGTATAACGCGAGCAGGCACGCCGCTATTATCGCGAGACAAATGATTAGCCACTTGAATGATTTTTGTGTTTCTTCGGAATGCGACTGGTCTAGTGGTGGTGATTTTGGAGTATCGGTAGTCATGAGCCATCCATGGGACAGTTGGTAATACCACATTCTATGCTGACGCTCTTTTAAGCGTAAAGCGCTCAGCGCGATTCTAACGCACGCAACTCACAAAACTGCGAAATGGTACTCACAGGATGTTATTAAACGCTTCCAAGATGATTTAAACGGGGTTTAAACTGATTTATGCTCAAATATGCCCTAAATTTTTAGAAAAGGACTCTAGATGAAGGCTATTTACTTTGACACAAATGTTTTTTATCACATTGGTTTCGATGTGGATCATGAGGAATTTTATGATGTGCTTTGTCTCGCACAGTCTTTAGACATAGAGAGATGGGCGACGCCAATAACTATTGGAGAGATAATCAGTGGGATACATCGAAAATTCACAGCGGTTAAGGACTCCTATAAACAAATCAGCAAAATTATCCATAGAGTTACTGATGATGATAATGCAAATTATCTAGATATTGAACAACTACAAAATGCAGAGCATGAAGCTATAAGTGATATCTATGATTTTTTTAATGAAAAATTTACTATTATTCCGTATGAATCACTTGATGAAGGAGATATTTCCACTGTCTTTGATAACTATTTTTCATCGATAAAACCATTCGGTAATGGTAACAAGAAATCAGAGTTTCCAGACGCTTTTCAACTAGAGTTGATAAAAAGGAATATAAGGCGAAAAGAAAGTGTGATGCTTGTTACAAGTGATGGGGATTTTAAAAATTGTGGAAGTAATTTTAATGTTCAGAAATCTTTGTCTAAAGCAAAAGATGAATTATTAAAACTATGGAAAGATAAAAATCTTGCATTATATGAAGCACTCATGCTGCAAATAATTTCATCTGATATGCCGGTTGAAAAATTGGTGTCAGATGCTCTTACTGATAACATATTATTGACCCAGTGTATGGTGGATGAAGTTTTATATTCACTAAGGGAAAAAAAGCTAATTGAGTTACATATAAATGGAAAGGAATATCGTGGCAGAGTCAAAGCGAGATTTATAGAGGCTATAATCATAAAAAATAACCCCAGGAACCTTTCCAATCCACTGAGTTAGTCACCCCTTCCACGATGGGCACTCATTTAACCGTGAGTGCCCATTTTTATGTCCACCCCAAACGCCACGCGCAGCCGATGCTTGCCGCTCTCATTGTCTTGATAGCTGCATGCGTTGGCAACGAAAAATCGGCACAAAACCAGTGATCCCTGGTGGGCTAAGAGAGTTAAGTTTAACCCTGGTGGTTAATACATGATTAAGGCGTTTAAAAACGTTTAAAGGCTCAAAAAGAGCCTTTAAATCTAAGCTGGGCAAAGCAGTGCTAACTGTGAGCTAGGACTTTCTCATTGTGCTCGAAACGGTTTCGCATGTTGCCCAGTGCTATAGTTCTTCTTCTTTTGGTGGCACGTAGCCTTCAACCTGCACATCACCGCCTTCAAACAGGAAGTGCACCATCTGCTCTTCGAGAAATTTGCGATGTTCGGCGTTCATCATGTTGAGTTTCTTTTCATTGATCAGCATGGTTTGCTTGTGCTGCCATGCGGCCCAGGCTTCTTTGCTGATGCTGTCGAAAATGCGTTTGCCGATTTCACCCGGATAGAGTTGAAAATCCAGCCCTTCCGCTTCTTGGTTGAGATAGACGCAATGAACTGTGCGTGCCATAAGATGGTTACTCCTCAATTGCACTAGGTTTTAAGCCGGCCAGAACCCGCTCGGTGGCGGCGGCCAGTCCGACCCGTGATGGTTGGCTTAAGTTATACCAGAGACTGGGGGCGGCTTCCATGACGGCCGCCTGTGATGTTGCCGATTGCTGTAATTTTGCGGCAATCGCGTCGGCATCGTGATGCAATGTCAGTAGCAGTGGTTGTGCATCCAGATGGAAGTGACTAAAGGTATGGCGAAACCCCGGTAATGCTTCGAGTTCAGCGACTGAGCAGCCCAGTGTGGTAACAGTTTGCTGCAAGGCGGCTTTAGTGTTGTATTGCGGAAAACACCAGAGCCCGCCCCAAATGCCCGCTGGCGGACGTTTCTGCAATAAGATGTTGTCCCGATCTCGAATAACCAGCAGCCAAGCATCTTTGGCCGGAATGGTTTTCTTGGGCTTCTTGCCGGGATAATCCTGTTGTTTGCCCATCTGTTGCGCCTGACAGTCCAGTGCTACCGGACATTGCGCACACGCTGGCCGTGAGCGGGTGCAGATGCCAGCGCCCATATCCATCATCGCCTGATTATATTGGGCAATATCGGTTGTTGGAGACAGCTCGGTTGCCAGTTGCCACAGCGCTTGCTCGACCTTAGGTTGCCCCGGCCAGCCATCAATGGCGGCATGACGGGCCAAAACCCGTTTAACGTTACCGTCCAAAATCGGGTGATGCTGACCCAGTGATAGTGACAGTATGGCGCCAGCCGTGGAGCGGCCAATACCGGGCAGCGCCATCACTGCGTCAAATTGTTCAGGAAATACTCCGCCGTGATTATCACGGATCAACTGTGCCGCTTTATGTAGGTTACGGGCGCGGGCGTAGTAGCCTAGCCCGGTCCACAGGTGCAGCACTTCATCAATATCCGCATTGGCTAAGGCCACTACATCTGGGAAGCGCTGCATAAAACGGTTGAAATAGGGGATGACGGTTGCCACCTGCGTTTGTTGCAACATGATTTCTGAAACCCATACTTTATAAGGGGTTTTATTGAGTTGCCAGGGCAGGGTTTTACGGCCGTGTTGACCGTACCAACTGATAATGCGTTGCGAAAATGACGTCGTTTTCATGGGCCGCAGTGTAGCTTTAGCCGGATCGCCACACAAGGGGTATTACCAGGGCTGATAGCGAACTCATTGCTTATTGATATACTTTTCTACAAGCGGGGCTTGCACTCATTGGTGAACTTTGCATAATGCCCTTCTTTTATGAAGTCTGGCTGGGTCAGGGGTATTCATGAGCGAAGTCACCACTGCTGAATATAATGAAGAAGGCAAGTATCTGCGCAAAGTTAAAAGTTTTGTTTTGCGAGAAGGACGCCTGACCAAAGGCCAGGAACAGGCTATTGAGCAACATTGGGCTAGCATGGGGTTGGAATACTCCGCCGAAGCGATGGACTTGCAGCAGGTATTTGGTCGTAATGCCGATGTGGTGCTGGAGATTGGTTTCGGTATGGGCGCATCACTGGTGGCAATGGCGCAAGCGGCACCTGAGAAAGATTTCATCGGTATCGAAGTGCATAAACCGGGTGTTGGTGCCTGTCTGGCAGCTGCCGCTGAGGCGGGTGTGACTAATCTGCGGGTGTTTCATCACGATGCGGTAGAAGTGTTGCAGCACACTATTCCAGAATCTTCGTTGGCACGGGTGCAGTTGTTTTTCCCTGACCCTTGGCATAAAAAACGTCACCATAAACGGCGTATTGTGCAGCCGGAATTTGTGCAGTTGCTGCGTTCCCGCTTGCGCATTGGTGGTGTGTTCCACATGGCAACCGATTGGGAAAACTATAGCGAACACATGCTGGAGGTGATGAATCAGGCTCAAGGCTATAAAAATCAGTCAGTTGATGGTACTGTGGTGGCTCGGCCTGACTATCGGCCACTGACCAAATTTGAAGCCCGCGGCCAACGTCTTGGGCATGGTGTTTGGGATTTGATGTTCGAACGTACTGAATAACGAAAGTAACAGAGGGGTTGCCATGGCCATTCGTAGTCGCCGTTTGCGTAAGAAGTTGCGGGTTGATGAGTTTCAGGAGCTGGGTTTTGACGTCAGTTGGCGCTTTGCTGATAGTCTGAGCGAAGAAGAGATTGATGATTTTGTGGAGCGCTTCATCAGTGAAGTGATTGAGCCGCGTGAACTCGGTTTCCACGGTGGCGGCCATAGATTATGGGATGGCGTAGTCGCTACTCAGCGTCTTGGCAAATGTACTGATGATGATCGTAAAGCCGTAGAAAGTTTTCTGAAAAGCCTCAATGCCGAAGAGATAGAGATCAGCGAACTCTACGATATCTGGTGGGGCTAACAACCTCCGTTTTATTAGAAGCAGTGCTGCGGCGCTGCTTTTTTTATGCCTGTTCCAACCTTCTTTGCCTCTCGGATTGTCATATTCACCAAAAGCTGGTGTGTTTTACTATCTAACGGCCACTTCATAATGTCTAATAAAAATTAAACCAATAAAATCAATTAATTAAATTTTGGCATGAGCTGTGCTTTATCTAGGACAGTTTGATGAATAATTTGAAAAGGATAAATCGAATGAAAACTCTGTTGCTGGGCATGACTCTGGGATGTGCACTACTGGCTCCCGCTTCTTCGGCTTGGGCTTTGGGATTGGGCGGAGATAACGATGCTTGCGATGTGTCGCTTAATTATGACGTGACGCTGACGCCGAAAAAACTGGTGATAGGCGATCAGGGCCAAGAGCGCTATCGCGTAGAAATGGATCGCCTATATGTAGATGGCAAAGAAGTAACGCTAGATGCAAAGCAGAAAAAACTGCTGACAGAATACCAGCAGGGCATGGCTAAGCAGTTGCCCGAAGTGGTTGCTTTGGTCGATGAAGCAATGGATATGGCTAATGCTGCCGTGAGCACTGCATTGACGCCGCTGCTGGGCGATGAAACCGGCACCAAACTGAACGACATGATGACACAACTACACGAACGGGTCGGCAAAGTGGTGTATCACAAAGGTGACACCTATTTTATCGGTGCCACCGACGACACTATTGATAAAGCCTTTGATGAAGAGTTTTCCCGCCAGATGGAAGACCTGGTGATGCAGTCGATGGGCTCCATCATGATCAACATTGGCAAAAGCATGATGAACGGCGAAGGTGACTTCAGCGAACGTATGGATGCCTTTGGTAAACGCATGGATAAGTTGGGCGAAGAGATCGATCAGCAAATGGATGAACGTTCTAAAGCGCTCGATAAACGTGCCGACGCGTTATGTGATGATTTTCAGCAGCTAATGGCCGTAGAAGACCAACTGCGACAGAGTGTTCCGGCATTGTCTGCTTACCCACTGGTGTCCGGTCGCCCATAACCCAATAAACGTCTCCTTGGACGTAGACTTGCCCCGCATCCTCCTTCCTGTTGCGGGGATTTTTTTATGTTTCTTTTTTGCGAATACAGAACAATGGCGTTAGAGTAGCGAACAAAGACTTGATATACTTTCGAGCGTTAACCCCCGACGTCCTGTCGGCGGCTCGGTAAAACAATCATTGTTATTTACGATTTGCAGATTTTCCGTACCACTCCGCTGGCTGGAGCGATAGCGTTTTCTTTGTAAAACATAAAGAAGTTAAAGGCTTAAGGCGACTTTCATGTTAGAACTATTGGAACCCATTGCGATTTTTACCCATGTCGCCCGTGCCGGCAGTTTCAGTGCTGCTGCTCGTCGCTTGGGAATTTCAAAGTCCAAGGTCAGTACCCAAGTAGCTGATCTGGAACATAAACTGGGCGTTCAACTTATCCAGCGCACCACCCGCAGTCTTTGTCTGACGGAGGCGGGTAATTTGCTGTACACCCAGGGTGAAGAGTTGTTACGTGGTGCTGATCAAGCGGTAGCCAGTGTGCATAACCTCAATGATGCTACCCGCGGTGTGCTGAAATTGGGGATCTCTCAGTCATTTGGCACCGCGCATATTATTCCCGCGTTGCCTGAGTTTATGGCACGCCATCCCGAGCTGGAATTACAAGTGAGTTTGCTGGATCACAAGGTGGATGTGGTCAGTGAAGGGTTGGATCTGCTGCTGACCATGTCAGAACAGTTACCGCTGGGCATGGTTGCTAGACCACTGATGAAGTGTCAGTTTATGCTGCTGGCATCACCGGAATATGTTGCCACACATGGTAAGCTGATGCGTCCAGAACAGTTAGTCGAACATAACTGCTTGGTGTATCACGGTGAATGGCACGAACACAGCGTTTGGCAGTTCAAGAAGGGTGATGACTATTGTGAAATTGGGGTTAACGGTAATTTCCGCGTTGATAACGCGCCTGCCCTGAAATCGGCGGCCGTCAGTGGTCTGGGGATTGTATATCTAGCCACCTATCTGCTGGAAAACGAAATAGAAGAGGGCAAATTGGTGCCTCTGCTGCCTGAGTGGCATTTGGTGAACCACCTGCCGCTGCAGGCAGTGTACCCGCGGCGTAAACATTTGGCACCTAAAGTCAGCGCTTTCATCGATTTCATTAAGAACCACATCGGTACGCCACCGAAATGGGATGAAAAATACGCAGAGATTTTTGCTAAACGGCAGTAACCATCGGCTAGTTTTTCGTATCCATGACGATTGATGCTAAAAAAATCCTCCACGACTAGGAGGATTTTTTTAGGGTGTTACACCATACGTATTATGTGAGCGGTCTGTTGGTCTTTCAGCAAAATTCGCCCAGTAGCTCATTGACGAAGAAGTGACCTTGCTCCGTCAGTTCCCAGGCATCATGGTGTACTATGACTAACCCTTTGTCGGCACCACGCTGCATACCCGCATCCAACAGTGTCGCCGCTAACCCGGTTCTGGCCGTAAACTCCGCTTTAGGAATAGGCACCATTAAGCGCAAGCGATTCATCAGGTATTCCAGCGGTAATTCCTCTGCGGCAACTTCGGTGGTTTCATAAAGGTAGTTGCCAGCCAAATAGCCTTTGGGATGTTTTACTTTAACAGTGCGGATAACTTGTTGCGGTTGCAACAGGGTAATTTTACCGTGGGCACCGCAGCCAATTCCCAGATAATCGCCAAACTCCCAGTAGTTGCGGTTATGGCGGCATTCATAGCCGGGTTTGGCATAGGCAGAGATTTCATACTGACGATAACCCAGTTCCGCGAGGCGTTGTTGACCTGAGCGGTAAATCTGCCATAAGGCTTCGTCATCTGGCAGCTGTGGCGGTTTGGAATGGAACAGGGTATTGGCTTCAATGGTGAGTTGATACCAGGAGAGATGCGGTGGGTTTAACGAGGCAGCGGTTTCAATGTCTTGCAATGCCTGTGACAAATCCTGCCCAGGTAGCCCATGCATCAGATCCAGATTGAAGCTTTGATAACCTGCCGTTGCCAAAGATTGGGCGGCTGTCACCGCTTCATTGCGACCATGAATACGCCCGAGAATATTGAGTTTGTCTGCGGCAAAACTCTGTACTCCCATGGAAATACGCGTTACACCTGCCTGGCGGTAGGCCGCAAAATCATCATGTTCCAGCGTCCCAGGATTGGCTTCCATGGTAATTTCAATATCATCACAGAAAGGGATCTGCTGCCGTACACCTTGCAATAATCGACCTATCTGGCCTGCATCAAACAATGATGGTGTGCCGCCACCAATAAAAATGCTGTGCAGTGAACGCTGCTGCACATAAGGTAGATCAGCCTGTAGATCCTGCAGCAGTGCATCAACATACTGCTGCTGTGGCAGTTCACCATGTTGTGCATGTGAGTTGAAATCACAATAAGGGCATTTACGTACACACCAAGGAATATGAATATAAAGGCTTAGTGGTGGCAGCTGTAACATCAGTCAATGATCCCTTGCTGACGGAAAGTTTCCAGCAATAATTTTAGTGCCTTACCTCTATGGCTGAGTTGATTTTTCTCATCACTGCTGAGTTCTGCCGCGGTCTGTCGGAAACCTCTTGGAATAAACACTGGGTCATAGCCGTGACCATGTGTTCCTTTGGGTTCAGCCGCAATCTCACCTTCCCAGGCCGCCTGACAGATAATAGGTGTTGGATCGGCCGCATGACGCATATACACCAGTACGCACTGAAAGCGTGCGCGGCGAGGCGCTGGAACATCCTTGATGGCGTCTAGCAGCTTCCGGTAATTAGATTCAGCGGTGGCATACTCGCCGCTATAACGGGCCGAGTAGATGCCGGGAGCTCCGTCGAGTGCGTCCACCTCCAGTCCTGAATCATCAGCAATTGCCGGTAATCCGGTCGCGAGTGCTGCGTGGCGAGTCTTGATAATGGCATTTTCCACAAAGCTCAGGCCATCTTCGACAGCTTCTGTGATATCAAAGGCACTTTGGGGCAATACTTCCACGTTAAAACCCGCCAACATATCGGCAAATTCCGCCAGCTTGCCTTTATTTCCACTGGCTAACACAATTTTTTTCATGGGATTTTCCTGCGCTGCGTTGTTGACCATGATAGCCAACCCTTGCTGCGATTGACAAAACATCATCTCAGTCGTTAAAGAATTTCTGGCTGAAATCAATGGTGGTGTTGAGATCGTTCTTGTTACGGATCACCAGCTTGAAACGGATCTCTTCTGTGTCACGATAAGGACATTCCGCCAAGTAATAAACCGAATGGCCTTCGCGTATTTCACGGAATTTCAGTTTGAAGCGAGCATCAAGAATATTGGTGGCAATACCGCTGATTTCCACCGCAATCATGGGACTTCCCGGTTGATTACGGTCTTGTACTACCACGTTCAGAAACCCGGTATAGGGGCTGCGGTCGATGCCATAGTTATGGGCGATAGCAGGCGTCAGAAAAGTGCTTGGCAACGCCATATAGTGAATATCGTAATGGCCCACCTGCAATTTCTGCTCTGCATAGGCAACACTGACTGCGGCCAGCCATAACACAATGAACAAGAGGAATCGGCGCACTGATATAATTAAGTCTTTACTGTAACATGTGGCGGATTATAACCGCTTAGCCGGCGGAAGCCTATGGCAGTAGACGCGATGACTCAGAGCAGTTGTTGAATGAACTCAGGTAACTCTCGGGGGGCACTGATACGCACCTGTTTATGCCGTCCGAGTTCGCCTTTGATTATTGTCACCTGGTTTTTCGGCACCTTAAATGCTTTGGCCAGCCATTTTTCTAGATAGGCATTGGCTTTGCCATCAATCGGTGGAGCCGTTATGGCGACTTTCAACTCGTCGCCATGCATGCCAACCCACTGATCTCGGCTGGCTTTTGGTTGGATATAGAGGTTGAGCAGCAGATCCTGCTGCTCTTGTACAATTGCAGGCATCAGGCCATGGCCCAGAACGGAACATATTGGGCCAACAGCATGTTGAGAAAGTTAAGACCAATCATCAGTAACAATACTGACAGATCCAGCCCACCCATAGGTGGAATTATGCGACGGATAGGGCTGAGGATTGGCTCGGTCAGTTGGATCAGTACATACTCAAACGGATTACTGCCTTGGCTTACCCAGCTCAAAATCGCACGGATAATCAGGATCCAGAACAGTAATACACCCGCTTCTTTGATGACAGAAACAATTGCAAAGATAATCGTTGTGCCAAAATCAAAGCTCGCGCCCGCTATCAGCGACAACGACAGTATTTTGAGGACCACTACCGCTAATGCCAGTACGATAGAGGCGGTATCAATCGTACCTATGGCCGGCAAAATGCGCCGCATCGGTGCCAGGATTGGGTGGGTGGCTTTGACAATAAACTGGCTGAACGGATTATAAAAATCTGCCCGAGCCAACTGCAGCCAGAAGCGCAAAATCACCACCATCAGATATAGATCAAACAGGGTGTTAACTAAGTAAGCGAATGCATTCATGGATGTTATCGTTCTCTATGGTTGATCAGAATTCTTGCGCCATTGCTTCAGCTCTGGCAATACAGTTGTTCATTGCTTGTTTTACCAGCCCTGAAAGATTGCCTTGTATAAAGGTTTCGACCGCTTCATGAGTAGTACCACCTTTTGATGTTACATTTTGTCGCAGCTGTTGCGGCGATAGTTGTGGGTTTTCCAGTAACATTTTGGCGGCACCTAAAGCGGCTTGCTGTGCCAGTGCTCTAGCCGTCTGCTGTTCCATGCCTAATTCGGTTGCTGCCTTTATCATAGCTTCGACAAACAGGAAAAAGTAGGCCGGAGAACTCCCTGCAAGGGCAATGACCAGATTCAAATCCGCTTCTTTCTCTACCCACACTGCTTGTCCGCCACTGGTCATGATGAGATTGCAGATAGCTTTGTCTTCATCGTTAATATTCGCTGGTGCGAACATCCCACTCATACCTGCGCCAATCTGCATTGGGGTATTGGGCATGGTGCGGATCAATTTCACGGGTTGTGCCAGATAGTCACTGTCGCTGTAGCGTGCGGCACTAATACCTGCGGCAATGGTGATAAGTAGTTTGTTGGACAAATCCAGTGACTGCAATGCTGCACACACTTGTTGCATCAGTTGTGGCTTCACCGCTAATACAATTACATCTGCAGCTTTGGCCGCAGCCAAGTTATCTGTGGTCACCTTAATGGCAAAGTCTGCCTGTAGCGCTTGCAGTTTGCCGGTGCTGGGGTTACTCGCCTCAATCAATTGCGGGGAATAACCACTGTTAACTAGGCCGCTGATGATGCTGCGGCTCATATTACCGGCGCCGATAAAACAGATGCGCTTGTCTGACATAAAATCCTCTGTCTGCCTGAAATTCCGCGGAGCTTCACCGCGAATGCCAATAGTATTTGGGCTTAGGGTAGCAAAAACAAGGGCACTACGGCCAATCAAGCTGGTTTTTGACCATAATCTCTTGCGCCAAAGATGGCACTGCCAATGCGTATCATGGTGGCGCCGTTAGCAATCGCTAACTCTAGGTCGTGACTCATGCCCATGGACAAGGTATCAACCAGAGGAAACGCCTGTTTAAGTTGTTGAAACAGTTGCTGCATTTGCTGAAATTCGCTCAGGAGTTTGGTACCTTCCTCGGCGCTGGGAATGGTCATCAGACCGCGCAATTTCAGGTGAGGTAACTGCTGGATTTCGCTAGCGAGCGCCAGCATATCCTTGGCATTCGTAACCCCAGATTTGGAGGCTTCGCCGCTCACATTTATCTGGATGCAGACATTCAGTGGTGGCAAAGTGTCAGGCCGTTGTTCGTTAAGTCTATGGGCGATTTTGCTGCGATCTACCGTGTGCATCCAGTGAAATAATTCGGCCACAGGACGGCTTTTATTTGATTGCAATGGCCCGATAAAATGCCACTCTATATCTGAATACTGTTGACTGAGCTCGAGAATTTTTTGCTGCCCTTCCTGTACATAGTTTTCACCAAAGCAGCGCTGGCCAGCAGCATAAGCGGCAATAATATCGGATACCGGTTTTGTTTTACTGACTGCCAGCAATGTGATGTCAGTCGCTTGTCTTGCGTTTTGCCTAGCCGCCAGTGTCATCCGGCGCTGGGCGAGCGCCAGTCTCTCTGCTATTGTTGTCATGATGTTAATCTTTCGCTTGTAAGGGATATCCCGTTCTATGGAAATCACTGAATTATTGGCTTTTAGTGTAAAGCATAACGCCTCGGATCTGCATCTGTCTTCCGGGGTACCACCGCTGATCCGCGTTGATGGGGAAGTACGAAAACTCAATGTTCCAGAGCTGACGCATCAGGATGTTCATCGGTTGGTGTATGACATCATGAACGACAAACAGCGCAAGGATTATGAAGAGTATCTGGAAATTGACTTCTCCTTTGAAGTACCCAATCTGGCACGGTTCAGGGTGAACGCCTTTAACCAGGCCCGTGGCGCGGCCGCTGTCTTTCGTACTATTCCCAGTGATATTTTGACGCTGGAACAGTTAGGTGCACCAGAAATTTTCAAGAAAATTTCCTCATATCCTCGTGGATTGGTGTTGGTTACCGGGCCGACCGGCTCGGGTAAAAGTACTACCTTGGCGGCAATGATTGATTACGTGAATGATAATCGTCGTGATCATATTCTGACCATTGAAGACCCTATCGAATTTGTGCACAAAACCAAAAATTGTCTGATCAATCAGCGCGAAGTCCATCGTCACACTTTGAGTTTTGCTGCCGCGTTGCGCAGTGCCTTGCGTGAAGATCCGGATGTGATCTTGGTGGGTGAAATGCGTGACCTAGAAACCATTCGCCTAGCGCTGACCGCCGCTGAAACCGGTCACTTGGTGTTTGGCACCTTGCATACAACTTCAGCGGCCAAGACCATTGACCGTGTGGTTGACGTATTCCCATCGGGAGAGAAAGACATGGTGCGCACCATGTTGTCTGAGTCATTGCAAGCGGTTATCTCGCAGACGCTGATTAAGAAAATTGGCGGCGGCCGGGTGGCAGCTCACGAGATCATGATTGGTACGCCAGCTATTCGTAACCTCATCCGCGAGGATAAAGTGGCGCAGATGTATTCTGCGATTCAGACTGGTATGGCGCACGGTATGCAAACGTTGGAACAGAGCCTGCAACATCTGGTCGCCAGAGGGGTCATTACCCGTGAAGATGCGCTATCCAAGAGTTCCAATAAACAACTGAATCTGTAAGGAGCGGTGATGGACGTCAGACCTTTTCTTGAGGAAATGGTAGCCCGCAAAGCCTCCGACCTGTTTATTACGGCAGGCTTTCCTCCTAGCGCCAAGATTGATGGTGAGTTGCGGCCGCTGGCAGAAAATCCTTTCACACCGGCACAGGCGCTGGAATTTGTTGAATCATTGATGACACCAGAGAACAAAAAAGCCTTTCATGACAGCAAAGAGTGTAATTTTGCTATTGGTGTTAAAGATTTAGGACGGTTTAGGGTTAGTGCTTTCTGGCAGCGTGAAGCCGCTGGCTGTGTGATGCGGCGTATTGAAATTCGTATCCCCACAATGGAAGAACTGAGTCTGCCAGCGATTCTCAAAGATCTGGTGATGAGTAAACGTGGGCTGGTGATTATGGTCGGTGGCACGGGTACCGGTAAATCTACTTCGCTGGCGGCACTTATTGGCTATCGTAACAGTAATTCCAAAGGGCACATTCTGACTATCGAAGATCCCATCGAGTTTGTGCATCAGCACCGTAAGAGCATTATTACTCAGCGCGAGGTTGGCATTGATACCGAATCTTTTGATGCAGCGTTGAAAAGCTCTCTGCGACAGGCGCCAGATGTGATTCTTATTGGTGAAATCCGTAGCCAGGAAACGATGGAATTTGCGCTGTCTTTTGCTGAAACTGGCCACCTGTGTATGGCGACATTGCATGCCAATAATGCTAACCAGGCGCTGGACCGCATCATGCACCTCGTGCCAGAAAGTAAGCACCGACAGTTGTTATTTGACCTGTCATTGAATTTACGTGGCATTGTGGCGCAACAGTTGATCCCCAAAGCGGATGGTAGCGGTCGCCGTGCGGCCATTGAAATTTTGATCAATACTCCCCGAGTCGCCAGTATTATTCAAAACAACGAGTTACATCTACTGAAAGAGACTATGGCTAAATCGAATGAGCAAGGGATGCAGACGTTCGATCAGGCGCTGTTTAAGTTGTTTAACGATGGTGAAATCACCTACGCCGAAGCGTTACGTCATGCCGATTCTCCAAATGACCTGCGTTTGATGATCAAACTACAAAGTGGCTCTACTGGCTCTACTGGAGCGATGGAAGGCGTCACACTGGATATGGATTGAATATAATAAATAGAGGTTTTTTACTATAAATATTTCATTTTCATTGTGTAATTCGAATTTAAATTAATTTTTTGTTAGTATCCATCGCCATTTTTTATATAAACGGAGAAGAGGATGAGAATTAGCAAAAGACTAGGGGTTGTGGTTACGACCTTGGGATTTTCCTTTCCGGTTTTGGCTGTGCCTGTTTCCGATAAGCTGGATATTGGCGGGGCGGTACGTTTGAACTATGGCTGGAAGGATTACGATAACAATGCCAAGTTTGAATTTGAACTGTTCCGCGCCGATGTTAACTATGATGATGGACAGTTGTTTGCTTCAGCGCAGTATCGCTGGTATCAGGATCAGGACGTTATTCATCACGCATGGATGGGTTATAAGTTTTCGGAACAGTCCAGCGTGAAAATTGGGGTAACCCAAGTTCCTTTTGGCTTGTTACCTTATGCGTCGCATTCTTTCTGGTTCGGCGGCACTTATTATCTTGGTTTTGAAGATGATTATGATGCCGGTGTCCATTGGCAATACGAGCAGGATGGTTGGCGCTACGATTTAGCCTATTTCGCTAATGATGAATATGGTGACGGTAGCCGCTTCAAGCGTTATTCCTTTGACACTGCCACTACAGCCGCGAGTCCCTATGAAGAAGCAGGACAGCTCAATGGCAGAATTGAGCGGAGTTTTAGTAGTGGTGGTATCAGTCATAAGCTCGGCGCCTCTTTGCAGCTTAATCGGTTTGATTATCGCCCGGTAACAGATGCAGTGGCGGGAAGTGATAGCGATGGTTTTGCTGTAGCTACACACTGGCAAATGGACTGGCAAGGCTGGCAGACACAGTTGCAGTATCTGCATTACGATAATGATATCGCTGGCGGTCGTATGGCAATGTCTGCTTTTGCCTATCCATTTGAAGTGGCAGCTAAAGCGAATGTGCTCAGTGCCAATCTGTCTCGCAGTATGGATGTGCACTGGGGGCCGGTCTCCAATATCACCTGCTATAACGATTTCACCCACATAGCGGTATCTGGCACTGGTCTCGATGACTCCATCCAGAACGTGACTGGTTGCTCAATCACTGCGGGGAAATTCTACAGCTACGTTGACTGGATTGCGGGCAAAAACATGTGGTTTGCTGGTGGCCCGGGGATTGGTATTGATGATGGCAATAACGGTTGGCATTCGCGCCTGAATATTAATATCGGCCTTTATTTTTAACCCTTGTCGTCAGCCTTGTGCTAGCCTCTGTCAGAAATCTCATTTATTTATTAATACCGAGGGACAGAGTATGAAAGTGCAAGGCTATCTGCCAATGATGTTGCTATGGGCTGCATCGGCTACTGCAGCCCAATGCCCGGATTATCTCAATCTGCAACTGCGAAAGTTACATTCCCAGGAAATGGTCGACTTGTGTGCTCTCACTCAAGGGAAACCTGTGTTGATAGTGAATACTGCCAGTCATTGCGGCTTTACCCCACAGTTTAAAGGGCTGGAAGCGTTACATGAAAAATACCGTGATAAAGGTTTGGTGGTGATTGGCTTCCCTTCTGATGATTTTTCCCAGGAGGAAAAACAGGAAAAAGACACAGCGAAAATCTGTTACATCAACTACGGAGTAACTTTCACCATGATGGCGACATCAGCGGTGCGAGGCAGTGATGTTAACCCGGTCTTTGCCTATCTGGATGATAAAGCTGGCTCGCCAAAATGGAATTTCTTCAAATATCTGGTCAGTGGTGATGGTAAAAATGTGCAGCAGTTTAATTCTCGGGTTACGCCTGACAGCAAAGAACTCAACGATGCAATTGATAAATTGCTGGCAGCTGAAACTGCATCAACACCGCATTAGCGGTCGTTTTGTCGTAACTAAAAGGTGTGGTTTGCTAGCATCTTATTATTAACACTCAAGCTCCATACTGATTTTCAAAAAAGCTTTCAATAATCAGTACTGCAGAGACAGCATCCACTTTGCTTTTACCTAAGGCTTTAAAGCCACCGAGTTCGAATAATCTGGCTTTGGCATCCGTGGTGGTCAGTCGCTCATCCTGAGTGACTACCGCCACTCCAAAGCGACCATGGATGCGATTAGCAAACTTACGGGCGCGCTGTGTCATTTCCTGTTCACTGCCATCCATATTTAACGGCAAGCCAACCACCACCAGATCAGGTTGCCATTCCTGTAACAGCGCCGCAATCTGCTGCCAGTCGGGTACGCCATCATTGGCTTTGAGTGATAACAGCGGCTGAGCACTTGCCGTGATCTCTTGTCCTACTGCTACGCCGATGCTTTTGGTGCCAAAATCGAAACCAAGTACAGTTTTACTCATGCATGACCTATATCGCCGGACATTTGCCAGGCATCAAAACCCAGCGAATGAGTTGCTTTTTCCCAGCGTTCTTCGAAAGGGGTGTCAAACAGCAGCGCTTTTGTTGCCGGTATCGTTAACCAAGAGTTTTCTGCTAATTCCTGTTCCAGCTGATTACGACTCCAGCCTGCATAACCCAGCACCACCAGAAAATGTATTGGCGCTTTGGCCGTGCCTAAAGCCGCCAGAATATCTCGGGAGGTTGTGAGCATGAGTTCATCACTGACCTGATTGCTGTTCGCCCAATGTGGCTGGTTGCTGTGCAACACAAAACCACGCTCTGGGTTAACTGGCCCGCCAATCAGCACTTGATTTTCCAGCGATGGAATAATTTGCGGTGCTTCCTTTAAGTCCAACTGTGCCAGCAATTCCTGGACTTCCAGACCTATCGGGCGATTGACCATCAACCCCATTGCGCCTTTGGCATCATGTTCACAGATATAAATCAATGAACGCTCGAAAAATGTGTCGTTCAGCGAGGGCATGGCGATAAGGAAATGGTTTTGCAAACTGTCCATTCAACGACTCCTGGTTAGCGGTTTGTTAGCCACCGGCCAACTTCACCTGGTAACCCATTTTTTCCAGCAGGGTTTTAAGTTGCTCTCGATTATCAGTCTGAACCTCGATAGTAAACTCCTTGACTGTACCACCACAACCGCATTGTTTTTTTAGCTTTTGCGCTAAGGCTTTCAACTCATCAATATTCAGAGCGAGCCCGCTAATAACCGCAACGCCTTTGCCTTTGCGCCCTTTGCTGTCGCGATGAATTCGTACTATGCCATCTCCTTTTGGGATTTCTGGCGCAGGCGCGGTTTCGGTAATACGGCCCTTATCTGTACTGTATACCAAGGTAACATTGGGGTCGGATTTCATGGCGATATTCCTGACGTCATCATGCTAATAGTCTAACAGATTTACTATACAGGCCCATAGTTTACAGTATGAGGCTGCTCCTAAAAAAAAGACCACCAATTGGTGGTCTGAAACTGACTTTAATTGCAGGGATATAAAATCAGTATGGGTTGTCTCATTAGAGACACAGATGAGGAAGTATTAAGTTCACCCTAGCACTGTGCCCAGTAACACTGAGATCATGGACAACAGTGCACAGGCTAACACCCAGGGACGCCAGGCCGGGATAAGTAATGTTAATGGTGTCAGTACAAAACCTACGGCGGCAAGGCTGAAAAATGAAAATGCATTAGTAAACAAGTGGCCACCGAGCCAGCACAGTATAGTTAATGGCAGTAATAGCCAAGATTTATGCAGATCTAGTGATGATAATCCTGGCATATTGAGGTTTTCAGATGATGATGTGAGTCGGCTGGGTACGGTCAGTAACAGCAAGCCGGCGATGACGAAGACACTTAAGAACCAAACCATGATCATCTTCCTTAATTTGTTAATGATAATTATTATCATTTATGATTTAGGAAAGATCAAGTGATATTGAAATAAGATGCAACTTTTTAACGGTTGTTGTTGAGTTCACTGACTTGTAAGCTGTCTAACTGAAGAGATTGCGTGTTGTTAACGCGGAAGCGAAAGGTGAGTCCCATGAAAAAACTGATTTTTGCGGCATTAGTGCTGTTGATGGGTGGCTGTAGTGCTCTGGATACCGGCTGGGATTACAACCCAGAGGTGAATTTTTCACAGTACAAACACTATGCCTGGGTGCCTGCAACCAAAGAGAATGGTGCGGAATATCAATTAAACGGATTGCTGGATCAACGTGTGAGGGAAGCCGTTGATACGGAAATGGCTCGCAAAGGCTATGTCAAAGTCGCTGCGAAAGATGCCGATGTTCTGGTCAATTATCTGACTAAAACAGACAAACGTTTTAAAGTCGACAGTATTAATTCTGGCATGGGGTATAGCCCATTTTGGGGACCACGCTGGTATTTTGGCGGTTCAATCCAGAGCAATACGCAAGTGAAAGAGTATGAAGTTGGAACTCTGATCCTTGACTTAGTGGATGCTAAAACCAACAAGCTTATATGGCGCGGTGCCGCTAATGGCGTGATCCGTGACTACAAGACCCCTCAGCAACGTATTGCTAAAATGAACGAAGCGGTTACCGGAGTATTAGCGAATTTTCCTCCAAAACCAGAAAAATGAGCGTTATATCCAACCCACAAAAGGCGGCCTCAAGTCGCCTTTTTCATTAGCGCAATTGTTTAGCGCTCATGACTTGTGTTTGTAGCACGTCAGTTAATGAATTCCAGATGCAAGCCTGTTCACAAAAGGTTATCTTATTAGGCGATCCCGCTGGGATGCGCAAGCCGACAAGGACGCCTCTGACCGCAGCATCGGGTTAGTCAAATTGTTAATATTAAAGGTAAAGGGAGTACGTGAATGGATAACATCGAAGAGCTGATGAAACAGGTGCCGGAATTGGTGGCAGTGTATGGCCTTAAAATTATTCTGGCACTGGTAATTTTCTTCGTTGGTAAGTATTTTTCCGGCGTTGCTAAAAAGATCACTGAGCGTCTGCTGAACAATCGTAAAGTGGATAAAACGGTATCCACCTTTGTTGCCAATATGGCATGGGCGGTGGTGTTTACCTTTACCGTGATCGCGACCTTGGGACAAGTGGGGATCCAAACTGCATCGCTGGTTGCGGTGCTCGGTGCTGCAGGTTTGGCGGTTGGTTTAGCGCTGCAAGGTTCATTATCTAATTTCGCGGCGGGAGTGTTGTTGGTGATGTTCCGCCCCTGTCGGGTTGGGGATTATATTGAAGCTGGCGGCGTTGCGGGTATTGTGGACGAAATTACTATCTTTGCCACTCGCCTGAAGAGTCCTGATAACAAGGTGATTACCGTTCCAAACTCGTCCATTATGAATGGCAGTATCGTCAACTATTCCATGATGGATAAACGGCGTCTGGATTTGACCATTGGAGTTTCTTACGATGCTGATATCCGTAAAACCAAGCAACTGTTGTGCGATATTCTCGAAAGCAACGATAAGGTGCTGAAAGATCCAGCGTATACAGTTGGTTTGGCCGCATTAGGTGATTCTTCAGTGAATTTTGTGGTGCGTCCTTGGGTAAATGCCGCTGATTATTGGCCTACTCACTTTGAATTGATGGAGCAGATCAAACTGGCATTGGATGAAAACGGTATCGGCATTCCTTATCCACAAATGGATGTCCACATCAAAGAGATGCCTGCCAAGTAATCAGATTTCGATAAAGACCGGCTCTGTGCCGGTTTTTCATTAGCACTATTGGAGGAGGCGATTATGTATAAGTATGCGGCATTATTGGCGTTGACCTTATTAGGACTCAGCGGCACAGCACAGGCAACGGAAGTTACCCTAGCAGGGAAAAATGTGTCACTACTTGGCAAAATGCCGCAGTTAGGGCAGATGGCTCCGGGATTTAGAGTCGTTGACGATAAATTCCAGCCAGTAAGTCTTAGCGATTTTAAGGGGAAAACGGTACTTATCAGTGCGGTGCCCAGTCTTGACACTGGGGTGTGTGCATTGCAAACCAAACGTTTTAACAGTGAAGTGGCAAATTTTGATGCTGCGTCTGTGGTGATGCTCAGTATCAGTGAAGACTTACCTTTTGCGCAAAAACGTTTTTGTAAGGTAGAAAATGTAGATAATATCAAAGTGTTATCAGATTCCGTTTGGCGTGATTTTGGCGAAAAATATGGCCTCGTCATAAAAGATATGGGGATTTTGGCTCGCTCAATTTTTATCATCGATCCCCAAGGGAAACTGCAATATCTGGAGTTGGTTCCAGATGTTAGCCATCATCCAGACTATGATAGGGCATTGGCTGCGTTAGCAGAGATCAGCAAGCAGTCCTAAGCGGCTTTTATGAGACGCCAGTGCTATGGCCGGCGTCTAATAAATTCACTACTCATGGTGTTGGTCGGTGGAATAGTGAAAGGTTGGAACGGACCAACAGAAGCGAATTGCCAGCATCCGCAGACTAAAACCCAGCCAAAGGCTGATGCCAAGGCTGAGCCAGGGTTCAGTTCCGGTTATCTGTAACATCACGTAGCAACTGGCGGTAACGATGGCCACAATGCCATAGAGTTCTTTACGGAAAATCAGTGGCATCTGATTGCAGAGAATATCGCGGAACACGCCGCCAAATACCCCGGTAATGACACCCATTACTACAGCCACGGCAGGGCTAAAACCAAGTAATAGCGTTTTTTGTGCCCCAATGACAGAGAATACGGCCAGGCCTAAGGCATCGATGGTCAGAAACAGTTTTGCCAGATAGCGCATCAGTGGTGCTATCACTACCGTAAGCAGGGAGGCGAGTACAATGGCTAACAGATAGTGCCAGTTCTCTACCCAGATAAGTGGATAATTCCCCAGCAACATATCGCGCAGTGTGCCGCCACCTATGGCGGTGGCACAGCCCACAATAACCACACCAAACAGATCCATGCGTTGCTTCCCAGCGGCCAGCGCGCCAGTCATGGCTTCAGCAATAATACCGACAAACCACAACAGCAATACAAATTGAGTGTCCTGCATTTTATATCCAGACGAACGAGAAAGTGGGCATTTTGAATGATGTTACAGCAAAACCCAAGTGAGATATTTTTATTTGTACATCAATAAAACTAATGACTAATTTTTATATTTTACTGATTATTAATGGTTATTTTTAAAATATTGATATTTTTGAATAGTAAATATTGGTGTATTCGCTCATGCAGTATTTATGGTTCCGTGCTGTACAGCTACTAAGTGGCAGCGTAAAGTTTAATCCCCCAGATTTTAGCGGATAAAGTGATGATTGATTTACGAAGTGACACGGTGACACAGCCTACGGCAGCAATGCGAGCAGCGATGGCTAGTGCAGTTGTTGGCGATGATGTCTATGGTGATGATCCGACCGTCAACCATTTGGAACAAATGGCGGCAGAGATGCTCGGTTTTGATGATGCCTTGTTTACGACTTCTGGCACCCAGGCAAATCTGTTGGCATTGATGTCACACTGTCATCGTGGTGATGAATATATTTGCGGGCAACAAGCACATAACTATAAATACGAAGCTGGTGGTGCGGCGGTATTAGGTAGCATCCAACCTCAGCCTATTGCTAACCAAGCCGATGGTAGTTTGCTGTTGGCTGACGTGAGTGCTGCCATCAAACCGGATGATTTCCATTTCGCGCGGACCCGCTTAATCAGTTTGGAGAACACGATTGGTGGCAAAGTGCTGCCACAACAGTATCTGGCTGATGCTCAGCAATTGGCGTTTTCAAAAGGGCTTAAAATCCATTTGGATGGAGCTCGCGTTGCTAACGCTGCAGTTGCTCAAGGACTGGCGATTGCCGATATTATGCAGTTCTTTGACTCCGCGACCCTGTGTTTGTCAAAAGGGCTGTGTGCCCCGGTGGGATCTCTGTTATTAGGGGATGAACACTTTATTCAACGCGCTCGGCGTTGGCGTAAAATGTTGGGTGGCGGTATGCGTCAGGCGGGCATTTTGGCGGCTGCCGGTGAACTAGCGTTGACTCAGCAGGTGGCGCGGTTGGCAGACGATCACGCCAATGCCCAGATACTGGCCGAAGGCTTATCGCAAATCGCGGAGTTAACTGTTGATCGGTCGCTGGTGCAAACCAACATGGTATTTGCCGAACTGGACAGCAAAGTAGATCCTCAATTACTGACAACAAAGCTGGCTGAAGCTGGGGTGCGGATCAGCGCCAGCAAATCATTGCGGTTGGTGACCCATAACGATATTGCTACCGCTGATATCTATAAAACCATTGCAGCCTTTAAACACTGCTTGGCACATGTTTAATCAGGCGTTAGGGGAGCGTCAATTGCTCCCTTTTTCTGTGAGCTTACATGACCGCTGTCAACAGCGCTGTTACGGTGCAGTCATTGACTAAAAATGGTGCATCAGTACACATTTTCTTTCATCTTTAAAATCCAACCATTTGAATCTTATCAATAAATAAAACTGGCGCTGTACTTGCTAACTCACTGATATATGTGTTTTAGAAAGGGACGCGTCAGTATGAAGTACTATAGTCGCCGCTTGATTAAGCATGAACATCTGAACCCGGCAGGCTCACTTTTCGGTGGTCAATTGCTCAGTTGGATCGATGAGGAAGCGGCCATCTTTGCCGGATGTCAGATGAAAAGTCGCAACCATGTCACCAAGTTGATATCTGAAATCAACTTTATGACAGCCGCAAAATTAGGGGATGTGATTGAGTTTGGTTTAGAACTGATAAGTATGGGCCACACCTCGATTACGGTGCGCTGTGAAGTGCGCAATAAGCAAACCCTGGCACCTATCGTTAGCATCGACAAGATGGTGTTTGTCAATGTCAACGAGGCAGGTCTGCCCGTTCCCCACGGTGCAACTGCCGACGCAGCTTAAGGTTAGCGTCAGTCTTATTGTATCTTTTGTTTTACTCATTTGACCGCATCGCGCGAGGCAAGACCAACGTCCCAGGTAACATCTCGCGCGGTGTGGCCAATCTCAGTCAGTCTTTGCGTTGCGGCTTGTGTGGCTGATATTCCTGTCTCGTTTTACGTGCGTTCGGCACAGACGATCAGTCACGGCAGAATTCTCAATAAGTGCTAATGTTCTTGATGCTTCTGACGACGGCTTAATCTTTTAGCTTGCCAGTCAATCGGGCATATTTCAGTAGCAGCTCATCGTGACTCTCTAGCCGTTGAGGGTCAACCTCAATGCAATCGATAGGACAGACGGAAACGCAGGTTGGTTTATCATAGTGACCAACACATTCGGTGCAGCGCTCGGGATCGATAAAGTAAATTTCTTCTCCCATGCTGATCGCCTGATTCGGGCATTCAGGCTCACACATATCACAGTTGATACAGGTGTCGTCTATCAGTAACGCCATGGTATGTCTCAGTTATTCGCTTTGGTGTGGATTGCGGGTGTCCTGACCTGTTGGCAGATTGCGCAGCAAAATACCATGCTCAAGAGCCACTTCCTGCGGTACTGGTAAGTAAACAGTATGGCCATTGCCTGGGCCGCAATCAATGGCTTCACCTTTGCGATTCCGCAGTGATTCAATGGTGAGGCTGATGTTACCTTGTGGTGTCATCAGTTCGACACTGTCACCGACACTGAATTTATTTTTCACTTCGATTTCGGCCAGCCCGTCAGCATTGCGTTTACCCGTCAGCTCTCCTACAAACTGCTGACTGTCGCTGACAGAGTAACCGTAATCATAATTCTGATATTCATCGTGTACGTGACGACGCAGGAAACCTTCGGTGTAGCCACGATGTGCCAATCCCTCCAGTTGCGTCATCAGACTGCGGTCAAAGGAATGACCAGCAGCGGCATCATTGATTGCCTGACGATAGAGCTGTGCGGTGCGGGCCACATAGTAAAATGATTTGGTACGGCCTTCGATTTTTAGAGAATCCACGCCCATGCGCGCTAGGCGTTCTACATGCTGTATGGCACGTAAATCTTTAGAATTCATGATGTAGGTGCCGTGTTCATCCTCAAACGCTGGCATGTATTCCCCGGGACGATTGCCTTCCTGTAACAGGAAGATTTTATCAGTTGCTGGACCTTCGCCGAGGGTCGGCTTTTCAATCTGAACCGCAGTGTCATTGACTGGATTAACGGCAATGATGTCACCTGAATCGTTTTGGGTGGCTTCATGAATATCGTACTTCCAGCGGCAGGCATTGGTGCAAGTGCCCTGGTTGGGGTCGCGTTTATTAATATAGCCGGAGAGCAGGCAACGCCCAGAATACGCCATACACAGCGCGCCATGGACAAACACTTCCAGTTCAATGTCCGGGCAGCGTTGGCGGATCTCTTCGATTTCGTCCAGTGACAGCTCGCGTGACAGAATTACCCGTTTAATTCCCTGGCTTTCCCAGAATTTGACTGAAGCCCAGTTAATCGCGTTCGCTTGCACCGACAGATGAACTACCTGCTCTGGAAATGCTTCGCGCACCATCATGATGAGGCCGGGATCAGACATGATTAATGCGTCTGGTTTCATGGAAACCACAGGTTCCATGTCTTTGATGTAGGTTTTCAACTTAGCGTTATGTGGGGCAATATTGCTGACCACATATAATTTTTTGCCAAGCTGATGAGCTTCATCGATGCCGGTGGCCAAGTTCTCCATATTGAAGTCATTGTTGCGTACCCTCAAGCTGTATCGCGGCTGGCCGGCATATACGGCATCGGCACCGTAGGCAAAGGCGTAGCGCATATTTTTCAATGTCCCGGCAGGGGACAACAGCTCTGGTTTGAACATAACTTACTCTCACTATTGGAAGTCCGGCAGCCACGAATGCGTGACAGGCGCCGCATTTTACTGAATATCAGCCTGTCGATGCAAATGAAAGACCGATTAATTTACTCTGGTTTTTTAGCCTAGGCTCTGACATAGAAAAAGGCGCTATTCCCGATAACATATCGGTGGATTCCCTGATTAGCTAAATCCTGTGGAAATACCGGCAGATATCACGGAACACCAGCGATATCTCCTCCCTGTCGCAATGGAAGCTGATATAATGAATCACATATTTTAAACATCAAGGTTACATTGGGGCGCGCATGTCAACAGAGCACCAGCTGTTGGTCAGTCTTCTGAAGAAGTTGAAATACGATACTCTGGTACTGCCAACCCTACCGGAAGTGGCAATTCGAGTGCAGGAAGTGATGAGCCGTCAGGATTCCAGTTTGAAGCAGATTGCCGAAGTTATCGGGCAGGATGCGGCGATTTCGGCTCGATTAATCAAGGTGGCCAATAGCGCCTTATATAGCCGTGGGGTTAAGGCTGAAAATATCAGCCAAGCGGTGACTCGTATCGGACTGGCACAGATTAAGTCCATTGTTACTTCTATTGCGATGGAGCAGTTGTTTATCTCCACCAACGAAATGGTGTGGGAGGTCATGGATGAAGTCTGGGGCACTTCAATTGAGGTGACCGCGGCGGCGGCCTCTATGTTGTTAATGTATAAAGCTCAGCACCCGGAAATCCAGCTCAACTATGATACGCTGACATTGGCCGGTCTGGTACACAATATCGGGGCGCTACCGGTGCTGACGGAAGCCGAGTCTCATCCTGAATTCTTTAGCAGCATCGGTCAATTACGCGCACTTGTGCGCAAATTGCAAGGGCCTATTGGCCGCGCGGTACTGAACAGCTGGTCGTTTACGCCAGAAGTCACCGAAGTCGTCGAACGCTGGGCGGATTTGCATTACTTACCGGAACAGGTCACTTATCTGGATTTTATCCGTGCTGCGGCATTTTATATCGGAGAGTTGCGTGCGGGGCCTGAGCTGCAACAACGGTTGGATGTGTTTATCAGCAAAGGGCTGCCGGTGACTCCTGATGACCTAGCAAGTGATGAATTTTTGGAACATTTCCACTCAATAAAAGCCAGTTACGATTAGCATTAAATCGGGTATGCTGCGAATACACCGTAATTCGAATCACACCGGACGGGTGTTTGGTGAGTTGGGGATAGCAGATGAATTTTGGGTTGATAGGATTGTTGACCATCAGTGTGCTGGCAGGAGCCATCATTTGGATACGTTATCACCGACTTAAGCAGTTTGTGGCACGGTTGGCAGACGATTTGCGGTTTCAGGTTGAGCAGCGTCAGCCTCTAGAGATCCTCTCCGTTCCTGAACGTGCCGTGCCGCTGTACCTCGCCATCAAATCCCTGTTGCGGCAACTCCCTTCTAACATTGGTCGGGATCCCTTGACCGGACTTCCTAATCGTCAATGGTTCAAACGTGCGATTACCCCGCTAATGCCGGTTACCAGCGGTACGCTGGTGATGTTGGATATTGACCGTTTCCGTCTAGTTAACGATTTGTTTGGTTTCAGCACCGGTGACGAATTACTGCAGGGCTATGCTGCCCGATTACGCCAGAGCCTGTCGCAACCACGTTTGGTGGCGCGCATGGACGGAGACGAATTTATACTTTTCTACGAGCAGCCTCTGGCAATTGAGGCGCTAAAGGGGTTACAGCTGGAGTTACAGCAGCCATATCTAGTAGACAAAACTCCTATAGGGATCAAGGTCAGAGTCGGTTATTTGCAACTGGAAGCACACCACGCCGATATCAGTTTGATGTTGAAAAGAGTGGATTTAGCCGTTAAAAAGGCGCGCGATAGCCGCAATGGCATTGCCGGTTATGAAACGGGGGATGACAGCTTGCATTTGCGCGAGATGCAGATCATTCATGGCTTACCTAAGGCTCTCCACAACAACCAACTGTACTTGGTTTATCAACCGAAAGAGAGCCTGCATTCCGGTAAATGTAAGCAAGTGGAAGCGCTGCTTCGCTGGGAACATCCACAGCTGGGTATTGTTCCACCGGCGGAATTTATTCCGCTGGCGGAGTGTGCGGGGATGATTTCATTGGTGAGTCATTGGGTACTGGAAAAGGTACTGCTGCAACAGCAGCAGTGGCGAGCTAATGGCGTCGAAATCAGAGTGGCAGTGAATCTCGCTGGCAGCGATTTTGAGCAGGATATTGTGACCTGTATTGAACGGAAGCTACAGCAGTACCAACTTCCGGGTGATGCATTGGCGTTGGAGATAACTGAAGGGGTGCTGATTGCCAATACTGGCGGTACCCGCGATAAGCTGCAACAGTTGCGGCAGATGGGTATTGAAGTTGCCATTGATGACTTCGGTACTGGGCACTCGTCGCTGGCGTATCTAAAAGATCTGCCGGTGGATGAAATCAAGATAGATAAAGCTTTTGTTGATGATTTACTGTTGGATTGCCGTGCTGAATATATCATGCAATCCACCATCAATTTGGCACACCATCTGGGCTTCCGGGTGACTGTTGAAGGGGTGGAAAATTCATCTCAGCGTGAAGCACTCAAAAAGATGGGCGCTGATTTGCTACAAGGCCAGTTATTTGCGCATCCGATGCGGGCCGCAGAGCTGGTTTACCATAGTCATCGGCTGAGCCTGGGCAATGGTCTGCCGTTAACCCATGCAATCAGTTAATGACGTTGGCCCGCGGCATCATTCAATCAACGCCGTTATCAACGGCAGAAAAGGTGTTTGCCAAATGACAATGCCAAAGGGACGCCCCACTGGGGCGTCCCTTTGGTTTGATATTGCTCAGTCTTCACTTGGGTTTAGGTATTCGGCTCGTTTTTCTGTTTTGCTAAGGCGTCGTTAAGTTGTGCCTCAACCCAACCGGGCGACTTAGTGTTATAGGACAGCAAGCGATACATAGCGGGGATCACCAATAGTGTCACAAAGGTAGCGAAAGCCATACCAAAGAAAACGACCGTCCCCACAGCTTGACGACTTTCTGCTCCAGCACCGCTGGAGAGGATCAATGGGATTGCTCCTACTAACGTGGTAAAAGCCGTCATTAGAATCGGCCGCAGTCGCCGCGCTGAAGCGTCAACAATCGCCTGTTCAAAGGCTAGACCCCGATCGCGTAACTGGTTGGCAAACTCCACAATCAGAATACCGTTTTTAGTCACCATGCCAATCAACATAATCATGCCAATCTGGCTGTAGATGTTCAGCCCTTGCTGTGTCAGCCATAACCCCAGGAAACCACCAAATACCCCCATGGGCACAGTGAACATCACCACCAGTGGATTGATAAAACTCTCAAACTGCGCCGCAAGAACCAGATAGGCGACCAACAATGCTAACCCGAACACTACCAATACACTGCTCTGGTTCTCCTTGAAATCTTTTGACTCGCCGGAATAGCTGATACTGATATCGCCAGGCAGTAGCTCTATTGCTTTATGATCCAGAAACATAAGCGCTTCGCCCAGGGTGTGACCCGTATTGAGGTTGGCACTAAGGGTGATGGATTTTTTCTTATCCGTGTGACTCAGACGTTGAGCCGATGCTTCCTCTTCAACATGTGCCACACTGTCCAGTGTCACCAATTGGCCTTTGGCGGTGCGTACGTAAATTTTGCTTAAGTCCGTCATGCTGTTGAAATGATTTTCGTCACCACGCAGATAAACATCATATTCTTCGCCACGTTCCACATAGGTGGTTTGGGTGCGTCCCCCCAGCATCACTTCGAGGGTGTCTGATACATCGGAGACGCTGATCCCCAGTTCGGCAGCTCGCTGGCGATTGACTGTGACTAAGAGTTCCGGGGTGGTTTCAGCGTAATCCAAATCAGCGCCATTCATGATGCCGCTATTGTTGGCCTGCTGTTGTAGCAGCTGCGCCCATTTGAACAGCTCTTTGTAATCTGAGCCACCAATGACGAATTTCACTGGTTCGCTGGAGCCGCCACGAAATCCGGGCAGCATGGGGCGCACCATGATATCGGGAATATCTTTCAATGCTTGCGTGACGATCCCTAGGATCTGTTGCGCATTCATCTGCCGCTGTCCCCAGTCTGGCAGGCGCATGATCACAAACCCTGTCTGGTCACCCGCGCGGCCACCAAATGCGGGCGCTTGGATGCTGAAGGATTTCAGCAGCCCCTGGTGTAACAGCGGCATCAACCGACTTTGTACAATATCCATGTTAGCGGACATGCGGTTGTAACTGGTACCTTCTGCCCCTTTGACAAAGGCATAAATCACTCCACGGTCTTCCATTGGAGCCAGTTGCGACGGCACTCTTTGCATCAACAGATAGCTGCCCGCAATACACGCCAGAATGACTAACGGCGCGGCCATCTTGTGCTGGATAGAGAATTGCACCGCACTGCGATAATAACGTTCGAGGTTAGCGAAGACGCAATCCAGCAACCGGTTCAGTGCATTGGGTTTTTCATTGGCTTTGAGCAGCTTGCTGGCTAATACCGGTGTCAGGGTCAAGGCCACAATGGATGAAAACACCACCGAAACTGCCAGCAGCACCGAGAATTCGGTAAACAACAGTCCTACCATCCCTTCCATAAAGGAGATTGGCAGAAATACCATTACCAGCACTGCAGTGGTGGCAATTACCGCAAAACCTACTTCGCGGGTGCCTTTATAAGCCGCAACCAATGGCGCTTCACCGCGTTCAATATGATGGAAAATATTCTCCACCACCACAATGGCATCATCCACCACCAGCCCAATTGCTAGGATCAGTGCCATTAACGTTAGCAAGTTGATGGAAAACCCCATGAAATACGCCACCATAAACGCGGAGATCAACGACACCGGTACGGTGACGGCGGGGATAAGTGTGGCGCGTACCTGTCCAATAAAGATATACAACACCAGTACCACCAACGCACCGGTGATATATAACGTGCTGTATACCTCATCAATGGCTTGGTCGATAAATACGGTAGCGTCGTAACCGATTTTCAGTTGTGTCCCTTTGGGAAGAAACTCTTGCAACTGCTTGACCTGCTGCGTCACAGCTTTGGCCACTTCCAACGGGTTGGCGTCTGACTGTGGAATGATCCCTAGGCTGATATTTGCGATGCCGTTACTCTTGTATGTCGAGTTTTCGTTTTGGGCGCCGATGTAGACATCGGCAATATCTTTCAAATAGATAGGTGTTCCGTCACTGGCTGTCCGTACCTGCAGATAATCAAAATCCTGAGGATGCAGATATAAACGTGCCGTACGCACTGTCATGGTGGTGGCATCGTTACGGATCTGGCCGCCGGGAGACTCCATGTTCTCGTTATTGAGCGCAGTAATCACATCATTGACGGTGATGCCACGGCCTGCCATCTCTTCGGGTTTGAGTTTTACGTACATCACCTGCGTGAGACCGCCGGAGATATTAATCGAGCTGACGCCACTGATCAGGTTGAACTTATCTTCCAATACCCGGCGCGAATAATCGGTCAGTTGGGTACGATCCATTTCTGTGGAACTCAAATCCACATAAATGGCCGGATCGCCGTTACCGTTATCTTTATAGACAATCGGGTCCAGCGCTTCTTCTGGTAAGCGCCGTTGTGCCCTAGCGACCGCGTCACGCACATCGCTGACACCCTCGGTGATATTCCAGCCAAGTTTGAAATTAACGGTGATGCGGGATGAGCCGTTACGACTGACGGAGGTGATCTGATCGATACCGCTGATGCCGGTCAACTGGTCTTCAATATTTTTGGTGACTTGGCTTTCCATGATGGAAGCGCTGGCACCTGTATACGTGGTGCGGATACTGACAACGGGTTTTTCCACATCCGGCATTTCGCGGACGGACAGTTTGCTGAAAGACACCAAACCAAAAACACACAGCAACAAGCTCAGTACAATAGCCACAATTGGGCGCTTTACCGAAACATCAGAGAGCAGCATTGCCTGGCTCCTGTTTCATGGTCTGGCTGGATTCTGGGTTCTCCGGTATGGTTTGCAGGAGTTTTACATGAACGCCATCGCGGATATTGACTAATCCCTGTACCACAATTTGATCACCCGCTTGCAACCCATCGGTAATCAAAACCAGATTGTCCACGCGGGCGCCCAGATGGACTTCTGTGCGGTGAGCTATCTGCTTATCATCGACTTTGTAGACAAAACGCTTGGTACCTGAATATTCCAGTGCTTGCACTGGGATCACTGGTTGGTGCACTGGCGGAAAGCTCATCACCGCTTCGAGCATCATGCCGGGCCGCAGTTTATTGTGTGGATTTTCAAACTGCACCCGCGTACGCACGTTAAGGGTCTCTTCATTGATGCGGGGGTCAATTGCGACGACCTTGCCTGGAAACTTTTCTCCCGGCCAGGCACCACTGGTGGCAGAAACTTCCATGCCTAGGCTTAACTGCGACAAATGGGCTTCTGGCACTTGCAGATCGAGTCGCAGTAGACTCAGATCATCTAGCGACAGCAAGGTATCGCCCTGACTCACCATCTTGCCACGACTGAAATCTACCAATCCCACAATGCCGTTGAACGGGGCTTTGATGTGATGATAAGACAGGTCTGCTTTGGCTGATGCTAGTCTGGCCGATGCAATGTCAACACTGGCGCGTTGGGCATCAATCTCGGTCTGGGTAATGGCATCACTGTGTGCCAGTTTTTCATATTCCCCCAACTTACGCTTTTCATCTGCCAGATAAGCGTCTGCTTCCATCACTGCGGCTGCGGCTTTGGCATCTTCTAACGCGACTAACAACTGACCTGCTACCACTTGTTGATTGGAACGTACGGCGATGGTTTCCACTTTGCCCGCTACTTGAGGCGCAATATATACCGAATGTTCCGCACTGAGCTTGCCCACCAGTTTGATGTCGGATGCCAACTCTTTATCAGCCACTTCGGCGGTGACTACCGGGATAGCCCTATCTTTTTCATTATGCGGTGCTGCTTGTTCTGGTGCTGATGTTTGCCAGCGATAAATGCCCGCGGCACACAAGCCGACTATCACGATAGTGAAGATAATTTTTTTCATAGGATCAGTACTGCTGCAGTTGTATATCCGCCCCCCGGATATTGGTAGCCATTTTAGGTGAGGGATGGTTAAAAACTAAGAGCTAGTGGGGGAAAAAGTGTAAACAAATACTCTGTGTTACTAACAGAATCGCAGCATTGCTATGTGTTGATAATGTGGCATATAAAAAAGGAGACATATGTCTCCTTTTTTACATTGAATGCGTGACTTACTTAGTCATGCGTTTGTATTTCAGTCGATGCGGTTCAATCACGTCCGCCCCAAAATTATCTTTCAGCCAGTTAGAATATTCGCTGTAGTTGCCTTCGTAGAAGTTCACTTTACCCTCATCACGGTAATCCAGAATATGGGTACAGATACGGTCGAGGAACCAGCGGTCGTGGGAAATTACCATGGCGCATCCAGGGAACTCCAGTAACGCCTCTTCCAGTGCGCGCAAGGTTTCCACATCCAGATCGTTGGTCGGTTCATCCAGCAGCAATACGTTACCGCCCGATTGCAGCAGCTTGGCCAGATGCACACGGTTGCGTTCGCCACCTGAAAGGGTGCCGATAACCTTTTGCTGATCGCCACCACGGAAGTTAAAGCGGCCAACATAGGCGCGGCTAGGGATTTCCAATCCGTTGATCCGCATGATGTCTTGTCCGCCAGAGATCTCCTGCCAGATAGTGTTTTTGGCGTTCATCGAATCACGGAACTGCTCAACCGATGCAATCTGTACGGTATCACCAATTTCCACTTCTCCTTTGTCTGGCGTTTCGGCACCGGTGAGCATTCTGAACAGAGTGGATTTACCGGCACCGTTAGGACCGATAATACCGACAATGGCACCTTTAGGGACAGTGAAAGACAGATCATCAATCAACACGCGATCGCCGTAGCTCTTGGTGAGATTACGGACTTCAATCACCTTATCCCCTAGACGTGGGCCTGGTGGAATAAACAGTTCGTTGGTTTCGTTACGGCGCTGGTATTCTTGGCTGTTCAGTTCTTCAAAGCGAGACAGACGCGCTTTGCCTTTTGACTGGCGGCCTTTGGCTCCCTGACGAACCCATTCCAGTTCTTTGGCAATAGTCCGCTGACGGGCATTTTCAGTTGCTGCTTCCTGTTGCAGCCGCTGATCTTTCTGCTCTAACCAAGAGGAGTAGTTACCCTGCCACGGGATACCTTCACCGCGGTCCAGTTCCAAGATCCAGCCTGCGGCGTTATCGAGGAAGTAACGGTCATGGGTGATGGCGACCACTGTCCCTGGATATTCGTGCAGGAACTGTTCCAGCCAAGCCACTGATTCAGCGTCCAGATGGTTGGTGGGTTCGTCCATTAGCAGCATTTCCGGTTTTTCCAGCAGTAGTCGACAGATGGCGACGCGACGGCGCTCACCACCGGAAAGCACTTCAATCTTGGCATCCCAATCTGGCAGGCGCAGCGCATCGGCGGCTCGTTCCAGAATGTTGTCCAGATTATGCGCATCATGTGCCTGGATGATCGCCTCCAGTTCGCCTTGTTCTTTGGCGAGTGCATCAAAATCGGCATCTGGTTCCGCATAAGCGGCATATACTTCATCCAGACGGGTCAGCGCATTTTTGGCTTCGCTTACGGCTTCTTCAATGGCTTCGCGCACGGTCTGCTGTGGATCTAACTGCGGTTCCTGTGGCAGATAACCGATTTTCAGCCCTGGCATAGGACGGGCTTCGCCGTCGAATTCCTTATCCACTCCTGCCATAATGCGCAGCAGTGAGGATTTACCAGAACCGTTAAGACCCAGAACACCGATTTTGGCACCGGGGAAGAAACTCAAAGAGATGTCCTTGAGAATTTGCTTCTTGGGTGGCACCACTTTGCCTACCCTGAGCATGCTGTATACAAACTGAGCCATAGTTACTCTCTGTGTTTTTGCTTGGCGGCAGTGTACTAAATTGCGGCGATTGCTGCCAATCCAGCCTTAATGGAAACGAGGACGTTTTTTCTGGGTATATTAGTAACAAATTGATAAAATTCGGGATGTTAATTTATTTTATCCCACCTTTAGTTTGTGCCGGTATCAGCGGTTTGATGCTGGTCGGTATACTGTGGAGCACTTTATGTTGAGAAGACACCAGCCACTGGCAAATGTTCGTAATAAGATGCTGTGGTTGTTCAGTGGCTTGTTGTTTTTAGTTTTTTTTGTGATGAGCTGGAGCAGCTACCATGTGGCGCAGAAGTCCATTTCGCGTCAAATTGAGCAGAATTCGCTGCCGCTTACCAGCGATAATGTTTACTCACAGATCCAACGGGATCTGGTACAGCCCATTTTTGTGGCAACGCTAATGGCGCATGACACCTTTGTCAGGGACTGGGCGCTACAACCTGCACCGCCAAAAGAACCCATGCAACGTTATCTGCAGGAAATAGACCGTCGTTTTGGCACCATTATCTCTTTCTTTGTGCTAGATAAAAGCCGTCGTTATTACCTGCCGGATACTGCAGATCACATTATTGATGAGCATAGTCATCGTTATGAATGGTATGAGCAAGTCAAGGCATTGCCACAATCCAAGCCTTATCTGGTGACGGTTGGCCCGGATGAACAACGTCCCGGTAAAATGGATATCTATATCGATCACCAAGTTTATGACTATCAACAGCAACTGATTGGGGTGACAGGTGTCGGCTTGTCAGTTGATAAAGTTGGCGAATTGATCAATCTCTACGAAAAACGTTATCAGCGCACCATCTATTTTGTCGACCAACAGGGAAAGGTGGTGTTACATGGTGAAAATTTCACTGGGGCAGCGACGTTGCAACAGATGCCAGGCATGCAACAAATAGCATTGCGTTTGTTATCCGCGCCGTCCGGCAGCTTTCATTACGTGCTTAGTGATGAAAAAGTCTATGTCAACGCACGCTTAGTGCCAGAATTTAACTGGTATTTAGTGGTTGAAGAACACGCATCACCCGCGCAGCAAGCGGTATTTCGCACTTTCATGATCAATCTCGCCATTGCCATAGTGATTACCTTGCTGGTGCTTGGACTCAGCTTGCTGACGCAGGGGCGTTATCAGCGCAAGCTAGCGGCTCAGGCGGCGTTAGACCCTTTGACTAAAGCGATGAATCGGCAGACTTGCGAGGAGTTTTACGAATTACTGCTAGAACAGTGCCGACACCAGCATCAGTCATTGTCGGTTCTGGTGTTCGATGTCGATTATTTCAAATCGGTGAATGACAAATATGGCCATGATATGGGAGACCTGGTGCTGAAACGTCTTGTCAAAGAGTTGCGCTCCCAAACCCGTTACGCCGATGCGGTATGCCGCTGGGGTGGCGAAGAGTTCGTGTTGTTACTAGGGAACTGTAACCGCGAGAAAGCGTGGAATCTAGCTGAACGTATGCGCCAGCGGGTTATGGCGCTAGATTTCAATGCGGGTACTGGTACTTTCCAGATCACCCTCAGTTGTGGTGTGGCAGAAGCAAGATTGGAAGAAGACCTCGCGGAGGTCGTTAAGCGGGCCGATGCGGCACTTTATCGTGCCAAGGACAGCGGCCGCAACCAAGTGTTGTATGCCGATGAGTAACTGTTCGCGCTAATAAAACGCCCGGAAAATCCGGGCGTTTTGCGCTAGTTTACAAGGCTTTTAATATTTCACTCAGATAGTCGGGTTGGCTTTCAATCCGTACCAGATGCGGGTACATCAGACCGCCGTGATAATTGATGCTGATGGTTTTATATTGATCAAACTCTTTAACCAGCAGTTCTACCGGCGCTTTGTTGGTTTTGGCTGCGGTAATGGCATCTTTTAGATATTCAGCCTTATAGGCTTCACCGTTGACGGCAATTAAGGTCATGCTAGGTGACAAGCCTGCATTAAACGCAGGACTATCCCATAACACGTCCTGCAATTTGCCGTCTTTATTGACAGAAAAACCCAAGGAATAGGTGAAGTCAAAGCGTTTAGCGCGATCTTCCATCGCTTTCACTGCTGCAGAGGGAGTGTCGTTATACTCCAACTTCCAGCCTTGATCTTTTAATGAGTCAGACAGATTAACATGGCCTTTCAGCCGCGCATTGATAAAACTGGCCCAGTCGTATTTCTGGATACCATCAAGCGTTGCCACAACATCATCAAACGTATAAGTGTTGATATCCCAGGCACCTGGATGCACACCAAAGAAGGCTTTGGCAAAATCATTAAGGGATTTTTTATCACCAGAGAGATTACGTAATTTGGCATCGACGGCGTACCAAATCAGCTGTCCTCCTTGGTAATAATCCTCACTCATCTGATAGTTGCGAAATGCCAGTGGTGATCGCTGGGCAATGGTCGGATCGTTAGTAGTATCCAGAATGGTACGCCATTTCATGCCAGGACGGCCTTTATCATATGTCGCACCGAGCAGTGCTAGCATATCCATGGCATTTTCTTGGCTCCACAGGCCGGAACGTGCGGCTACAATGTAACCCCAAAACTGTGTCTGCCCTTCGTAAACCCACAGCCCCTGATCTTGCTTCACTTGGTTGTAGGTCGGTGTCCACAACTCGGCCGGACGGCGGTATTTGCCATCCCAAGAGTGGTTGAACTCATGTGCCAGCAGATCGCGACCTAACCAGGATTTATCCCACTTAGTAAAGTAATCTTGCTTGCCACTGTTTTCGCTGGAACGATGATGCTCCAAGCCGATACCACCGAGCTTGTCAGTTAGTGCCAGCAAAAAGTCATAATGGTTGTAGTGGTGGGCGCCATAGAGCTTATACATCTGTTGTACCAGTGCTTTGTGCGCCTTGAGACCTTCGTCGCTGATTTCTAGATCTTTGGCCTTATCGGCAAACACGTTCAGATGTACCGGAGTGTCAGCACCGGGATCGAGATCCACCCGCTTATAATACTTACCAGCAAACATAGGGGAATCGACCAGATTTTCAAAATCGATGGTCTTAAAGCAGTAGCTGCTGTCTTTATGATGACTATCTTCCAGTGCGGTGGCATAGTGCCAGTCTTGTGGCAGTGTGACACAGGAATCTACCTTAATTTGCCGGGTGTAATAGCCCGCCGGATACAGGGCGACAGTATTCCATTGCAGGTTAAGCATTTCCGGGGTCATCACCACCCGACCTTGGCTACGGTCCTGGGGTGACAAAAATTTAAAACTCACTTCTACACTGTCAGCGCCTTTGGGGACATCAACATGAAATGCATACACATTTCCTGGGTCACGTTCCCAAGACAGCGGCTTACCATTAGCCTTAAATTCAAAACCGGCAACTTTATCAATGGGGCCGGTAGGTGAATGGTGACCAGGGATCCACGACGGATACAGTAACGTTAATGGCCCAGGTTTGGCGGGGATCACTTCGCTGATATTAAAAATGCGGTGTGACAGGTCGGTGGCGTCCACCTTGAGTTTAAGGGTACCAGGGTAGGCTTGATCCACTGGTGCCGGAATATCGGCAAAAGCAGACCCGGCCGCACCCATTAGCACGCTGAGAACAGCGGCCTTGACGGCAGAGTTATTCACTGGGAGCTCCTTTCTTCTTGTTGTCGGGCGCTCATTTCGGCGCCTCTTTTCAGTGCCGGTGTCCGGCAAAAAAATTATTGTTAGTTCCGGCGCTGTGGCTGGATTTTGACCTTTATTATTGAGGGTCGTTGGTATCGACGCCAGTATCAGCGGCAACTGATACAACATACACGGCGGAAAAACGCTTTTAAAGGCACAAACCGGACGCTAGGCAGGCTTAAGTGTTGCTGTTTGTTTCAAAAATCTAGTAGGTGGTGTGATTTGCCACCGCAAAATCGATAACTATCAGCATGCTTTATCGTAAAAATTGCGCTTTAATCTGTTAAAGCGCCTGAATAATTTTGTACAAGCGTGGTCGTGGGCAGCGCAATTCTTGCTGCAAGGAGCCGTTATGACAATTCCAGCGAACGAGTTTGCACATTATCATGCTCATTTATATTTCGATGAAACGACACAGGAGTTTGCGGCCGAACTGCGTTATACCATCAGTCATGAATTGGGCTTACCGGTTGGTCCGTTTAATACCCGTTTGGTGGGACCGCATTTGTGTTGGAGTTTTGAAACCGCATTTACCCAGGCTGAATTTCCTCAGTTTGTCCCCTGGATGGATCGGCATCGCAGAGGACTTTCGGTAATGATCCATGCGGTGACCGGCGCACATTATCATGATCATACCCAGCACATCTTCTGGCTGGGGAACCCTAAGCCACTAAATCTCAACGTGTTTAATCCAAGTGTTGCTGCGGATTAAGGGTAGTTTACAGTTGTTTAAGATTGATAGCATTGGCCAACTGTTCAATAACGGACTGCGCCGCGGTGTCGCCTCTAAGGGTTATCATGGCGTTACTGTGGGTGACAAACTGCAGTTCAAATTGATCGCCTTCAGTTTTTTGTACCGCGTTTAATCCCTGCACTTTTACCAGCTTGCCGCCTGACATGACGATCACCGAAGGATTACTCAGCATCGCGGTAAACGCCTGCAACATGGGCGAATCTAGCAGTATCTCAATATCAACGCTGTGCTGATCGTTATAGTAATTGCGTGACACACTAATGCCACCACCCAACACCGCACTAGCGGCAACATTAGTGTCAGCATCCCGTGCTTGCCAGCCAGTGGGAGCATCGGGAAATGCTTTGACGACTTCAGCCGCTTTTTGCTGCCGTATCAGCGTTGCCGCATAATCAAGTTGGGCGGCGGCTTGGGATAATTCTCCGGCCTGATAGTGTTTTGAAGCATTGTTGATAGCATCGGTGACATCATTCGCCTCGACAGCAAAACAGCTGAGTGTCAGGAACGCCAGGGCTGCAAGTCTGAACATTTTCATTCCTTTGATTGATAAATAACCATCGCCAGTATAGCTAGCCATTTCACACCTTGCTAGTGCCTATCTTGGTTTCGTTCCATGATCAAAATACAGTGACGAAATTTTTTTAATTATTTGAAAATAATCAGCTTAATTCTCAAATTTGACACGCTTGCTAGCCGTTAGAGCAGCACTTTTGCTATTGTGAAAGGCGTCTTTATCATGCTCAATAAAGAACACTTCCAATTGTTGTGCTTTGGCAACTTGCTGACCAGCATTCGGCCCCAGACACAACATGGCGGTGGCCCAGGCATCGCTGACTCTAGCGTCCGTCCCAAAAACGGAGGCGGATACCAGATTGTGGGTGACAGGCGCTCCGGTGCGGGGATCCAGAATATGGGAGTATTCTTTGCCGTTTTCGTCAAAGTGATGTCGATAAGTTCCAGAAGTGTCTAAGGTCACTCCATTTTCATCATTGATGGTGATGATACTGTAGGGTTGTCGTTCATCATCTTGTTTGTCGGGGCGATCAATCGCTATGCGCCACTTTTTACCGTCCGGTTTATGCCCGCGAATTTTCATATCTCCGCCAAATTCCACCAGATAGTTGGTGATGTGATGCTTTTCCAACACGGCGGCGAGTTTGCTGATGCTGTAGCCTTCTCCCATAGAGGAAAAGTTTAACTGCAGCCCTGGCAAGGTTTTACGGATACGTTGACCGGTATGATCAATTTCTATCTTGTCCATGCCAATGTCGGCTTTGATGGACGCAATTTCAGCGGCTGTAGGCAGATTGAATTCATCTTTCTGAAAACCCCACAGGTTGAATAATGGGCCGATCGTTGGGTCATAACAACCGCCGGTTTTATGATTGATATCCTTGGCAATCTCTATCAACTGAATAAAGTCGGCTGACGCTGGCTGCCAGTCGGTTGAGCTGCTGTGATTGAGTTTGGAAATATAGGAGTCATCCCGATAGGTGGATAGCTCTGCATCAATCTGTGCCAATGTGGCATTAAACGCTTGCTCAATATCTTGCGTTGGCACCATTTTTTCGGACCACCAACTGATGTGATAAGTCGTGCCCTGCGCGTATCCTTCTATTTTTTGTAGTTGTGGTGATGCAGAATAGTGCCGCAAGCCAAAGATAATGGCGATGCAGACCAGCAGGGATAGTAGGATTTTTAAAGGAGAAAGTCGCGGTTGTCCAGAAGTTGACACTGTGAAGCCCTGTGGCATAACAAGAGTGGCCCAAGTCTATCATTCGCATTTGGCCGACTCCAGCATCAGTCCCGTGCCGACGGGAACGCGCTAAGTTTATGAAATTTTTCACGAGGTGTGCCAGTGTCCCGTGAAGAGTGTTACGCTTCGCGGCAAAGCATTTTGATGGAGCGACAATGATCGACTGGAATCTCAATCCGATATTGGTACATTTTGGACCCATTGCAGTGCATTGGTATGGACTGTTTTTTGTTGGGGGATTTTTGTTGGGTTATCGCCTGATGCAGTGGATTTGTGTTCGAGAAGGTTTCGACACTGAGCCCCTTGATAATCTCCTGTTGTATATTTTTGCCGGAGCCATCATCGGTGCGCGGTTGGGCCATGTGATCTTTTATGATCCGGCTTTCTATTTTGCACACCCAATAGAGATCTTGAAAATCTGGCGTGGTGGTTTGGCTAGTCACGGCGGCACTGTGGGGGTCATTTTGGCGATTTGGTTATTTGTGCGAAAAAATTCCCAAATTGATTTGCTGTGGTTATTGGACCGATTGGTGGTGCCTACGGCGCTTACCGCTTGTTTTATCCGCCTTGGTAATTTTATGAATTCAGAGATCGTGGGATTGCCAACTCATGGTCACTGGGGCGTTGTGTTTGAAAGGATCGATAATTTGCCAAGACACCCGGTGCAGCTTTATGAAGCCGCTAGCTACCTGTTGATTTTTATCTTGTTGCTAATACTTTATCGTCGTAATGGTTTTCCAAAACGTGGCTTCAGTTTCGGCATTTTTATGGTGTTGGTTTTCGGTAGCCGTTTCCTCTTGGAATATGTTAAAACGCCGCAGGCAGCCTATGCTGCGGATTGGATGAGTGTCGGTCAGTGGCTGAGTATTCCGTTTATTCTATTAGGCGGGATATTCATCTGGCGTAGTTATCGACAGCCGATGCTTAGGTGAACTCGATAGGGTTTCTTTATTAGGATACATTGAAATTATCGAAAATATGCATTAATTGCTGCGATTTATTGGCATTTTAATTGTTAAAAAAGAGTTTATTATCAGCATTAGCTAATAACTTATAGAGAACACCTCATGGCAACTCAAAACAGATCATATACTGGAACTGCCAAAGCGCTGCATTGGGCGATGGCAATTGTAATTTTAACGGCTATGGCAATCGGCGCCTATTCAGGGCTGTTTTTGTCATATGGTATTGATGCGGCGCACGATCTGCAAAAAAGTGACACCATCACCTTGCATAAGTCGATTGCTACCATCAGCTTATTCTTGATTGTGCTGCGTATCATTTGGCGCGTGACTCATCGGCCGCCAGCGCTGACAGGTATGAGCCCAATGATGATAAAGGCCGCGCATGCCGGGCATCATCTGTTGTATCTGCTGATGGTATTAGTGCCGGTTGTTGGCTGGGCATATAGTTCTGCCGCAGGTTATCCTATTCCGGTGGCTGGTCTGTTCACCATTCCACCATTACTGCCTAAATCCCCAGATTTGGTGCCATACATTTCTACCATTCACAGTGTGTTAGCATATACCTTGTTGGTAGTGATTGTGGGTCACGTAGGCTTTGCGCTGAAACATTACTTTATTGATAAAGATGACACCTTGCAGTCGATGCTGCCGGGTCATAAGCAATAACTGGTTGCAAGCCTATATCAATATAGCCACAGATAGCTTGCTGTCGGTGGCTATTTTTTTAGGTGTTTTAAGACATAATATGTCAAATAAATCTTGCATCTAGTGCCGAATTCGCTAAGGTAGGTTGTATTGTTGACATAATATGTCTTGGTTAAGGAATGACATCGAAATATTATTTTAACTGGCCTTTGTTATGGTTGCTGTTTGTACTAGGTATTAGCGGTCAGTTATCGCTGCTACCAGTGCTCAATACATTGTTGTCTGCGGTGGTAGCTCCTTTGCCATTACCACAGTGGTCATTAATACTGCTGTCTATCTTGCAAACGACCGTGATATTGCTTTGTGCACTCATGCTAGGCAATTGGTGTAGTGTCAGAGTGGACTTGGGCGCTCCATTATTCGCGGCGTGGTTGGCGCGGAAGCCTATTCGATGGCGAGATGTGCAGGATCCATTACTGATGGCGGGACTGGTTGCCATCCTCTGTAGTATTTTGTTGTTATGTTTACAGCAGGTCGCTATTCCACGATTACCGGCAGATTTTATTGCCAACAGTAGTAAGTTGGATTTGCCACTTTACAGTCGGCTGCTGTATGGCGGCCTAACGGAAGAATTACTTGTCCGTTGGGGGGCCATGTCATTTTTGTTGTGGCTGTTTTATCGTATTTTTTGTCGCGGTAACTTGGCTCCCCCACGTACGTATATTTGGTTAAGTATTGTCTTATCTGCATTGCTTTTCGGTTTAGGGCATCTGCCTGCTGCATTAATGTTAACCACCTCTGCCAATTCATTTCTGTTCATTTACCTGTTGTTGGGCAATGGTATCTTCGGTGTTGCTGCTGGCTGGTTGTTCTGGCGTTATGGCTTGGAGGCGGCGATGTTGGCACACATGCTGATTCATCTGATGCTATATATGGCTAACTAACAGCCGTAAACTTAGGTGTATAGGTTATTGTGGGTCATTAAGGTAAAATTTCAAATATATTCAACATATTCCTGGTTCGAGTACTATGAAAATTTGGGTTGATGCTGACGCCTGTCCAGCAGTGATTAAAGAGGTACTGTATCGTGCCGCGGAGCGTTGTCAGGTGGCTGTGACATTGGTGGCAAATCAACCGCTACGAATACCAAAGTCTGCGTTTATCAACACATTACAAGTGATGAAAGGCTTTGATGTGGCGGATAATGAAATCGTAGCGCGAGTGGCCGCGGGCGATCTGGTGATCACCTCGGACATCCCATTGGCAGCCGACGTGTTGCAAAAAGGCGGCAGAGCATTGAGTCCGAGGGGGGACGCTTTTACCGCTGACAATATTCGGGCGCGTCTGACCATGCGTGATTTTATGGACACGTTACGTGCCAGTGGTATCGAGTCTGGTGGGCCTGCGGCACTGAACCAGGCAGACCGTCAAGCCTTTGCTAATGCGTTGGATAAGCTACTGGCGCAATATCAGAAATCCCGAAATTGATTTTGCGTTATTGTTTTTTGCATTTTGTATTAATCGTCTCGCGATACGCATCAGTCGAATCACTTAATGCTGGAATTTGAATTTAATTTATTGAGTTTTAATGATTTTTTGTTGTTTCAGTTGAGGAATGTTCTTCGACTCCGCACAAGGCTGTTGTGAGGCGTGCCCACGCTGAGCGATATTCAATGCCGTGTTAGCCAGGCTGGAAGCTCCCCGTGCAACGTGAAGGTTATTGGCTATACCAGCGCGGTTTCTTTATCGATCCCCAAGCGTTTCATGCGCGACAGTAGGGTGGTGCGTTTCAAACCGAGTTTGTGCGCTGCACCTCGCGGCCCAGCAACAATGCCGTTAGTTTCCTGCAACACGGCAACAATCCGCTGGTATTCGTCGTCTTCTTCGGCATTACGCTGTGGTTGCGGTTCGTAAGGGCTTAGCTGTAGTTCCTCTTCGGCTTCAAACAGGCCCAGTTCGGGAGGTAGTTGCAACACATGACCAGTGGTCAGGAGTACCGCCCGTTCAATAACATTCTGTAATTCACGAATATTACCCGGCCAGTCCATCTCCTGCAGTTGCCGCAACACCCTCGATGGGATGCTGTCGATGTTGCGCCCCATGTGCTTGCTGGCGCGGAACACAAAGTACTTTGCCAAGTGCGGAATGTCGTCGCGACGTTCACTTAACGGTGGCAAGCGGATAGGAAATACATTGAGACGGTAGAACAGATCAGAACGGAATTCCTTATCTGTCACCATCTGTTTCAGATCGCGATTGGTAGCCGCGATCAGGCGCACATCGACATTGATCAGCCGGTTGCCGCCAACCCGCTCAAACTCTTGTTCCTGTAATACTCGTAGCAGTTTAGGTTGCAGCTCCAGCGGCATATCACCGACTTCATCAAGGAACAAACTGCTTTGATGTGCCAGTTCAAAGCGCCCCATACGTTCTTTACTGGCGCCGGTAAAAGCACCTTTTTCATGGCCGAACAGATCGCTTTCCAGCAAGCCTGCGGGCATGGCGGCGCAATTCATTTTTATCATGCGTTTGCCGTTACGGGGACTTAGGCGGTGGATGGCACGAGCAAACACCTCTTTGCCTGTTCCGGTATCGCCGAGTAACAGCACACTGCAGTCGGTTTTCGCCACCAGCTCTACTTGCTTCAATACTTCAGTGATGGCTTTACTCCGGCCAATAATTTCATCAAATTGCTGATGGCTGAGACTCTCCACTTGTTCACTGAGATAGTTATTCTCCTGCACCAGATTATCTTTCAGGCGGTTGATTTCCTGGTAGGCTCGCGCGTTATCTACGGCGATGGCCGTGCGCTCGGCAACTTGTGCCAGCAACTGCAAGCGCGAACCTTGGAAACACGTTTCGTCAGCCTGCGCCAGCTTCAGCACGCCTAACACTTGTCCGGCAAATTTTATGGGGATCAGACACAGCAGGTGTGAATCTGCTGGCCACAGATTAAATAATTGGGTTTCGTTACAGGCCAGAGGATCGTCCTTTGACAATTGTCGTAACAGGATTTCGCCACTGTCGAGCACTTGTTGGCAAATACTGCGTGAAGCGCTGATATGGATCTGAGCTTCCTGTGGTTTGCCGGGCTGCACGAAAAAGGCGTTATAAAGCGTCAGATTGTTAGGGTCCGTTTCTGGCAAACATACGCTGATGGCGTTAATCCCAAAGTAACAGTGAATTTCTCTGGCGATTTTATCCACCAGCGATTCGACACTACGCTCGGTGATAACGGCGTTGGTGACATTGACCAGCACGTGGAAGTCATCGCGTTCTTCACACAATTGCCCTTGTTCAAAATTCAGTGCCAGCCGTGACTGCAGGTGTTCCAGCGCAATACCGATAGATTCGGCCACCAGTTCCAGATGGGCAATGTCGTCGTCTGTGAACTGCCCGGTATCATGGCGAGTGATCTCCAATAATCCCATGAGTCGGTGATGGTTCAGGATAGGCAGGGCCAGATAATCACCAAATGGCTGGGGACGGATGCTCACACTTAAACGCGGATAGCGTTGACGGTAGTCTTCACAACTAAGATGCAGCACCGTTCTGGATGCTTGCACTATGCGTAACGGGCCGTTTTGCAGTAAGGAGGCTTCGTCAAAACTGCGGATGCTGCCATCATCAGCTTCGAGGTAAAGCCGTGGTACTGCCATCGGGCCATCCACTAGCACCGAACAGTCATAGGGTAATCCTATTTCAACAAAATGCTGATTCAGGCTCTGCAGCATAGTATCAACACTGGCTTGATCCAGCAGTTGATGCGTCAGCCTCAGGCAGCTTTTCTGTTCACTAAGGTATTGAAATCGCTGTGCCATAGTTCCAAATTCTATTACAACAACATAAAGGCCATTGTGCCGAGACAGGGTTGTTTTTGACAGCTGTCACTCGGTACACAGCGCATCCATGCAGTTCGCTAAGACGGACGATTTATTAAAACATATTCTCATCTATCAAAATGCGATTACATCCCAACTCTCCAGGGGTTCCTGACGTAATTGCAGTGTTAGTCACAAACTACCTGAATTATATGAATTAGGGCAAGCCAGCCTGGTTGGCGAAGTAACTGAATGGGTCATTATGGCCTGCAATGTTGTTGGCTTGCTGGCATGTGAACCGGGTAAAGAAAATGGTGAAAGCATCTGTATGGGAATGTTGCATAAAAAGTTTTCCTTAAGGCGCGGTACGCCCTCGTTATTATTAGTTTGCCTAGCGAACCACCGCAATTTCGTCGGCTACGCCTTGGATAAGACGTCACACACTTTTTACGATCATCAGTTTGTGCCGATCACTGCAAAACCACAGCGGTTAATTAACCGCATTTCTCCCCAAGGAGCGGTAAATACGCGGTGTTGCTAACTCGAAATACCGATGACCAGTGCGGTGTATCTCAATATGTTCCTTCAACATGGCAGCGCGGTTGGCATAGAAGTATTCGTTGCCATTACCACCACTTTTCCTTATCTGGCGCGTTAGCACATATAGAACTCAGCAAAAATAGTGCCAGCCATACCATTGAGTTAACCGCAGGTTATCAAGCGGTGTCACTACTGTCGAATTCAGCTAGTGTCGAAGCTCAATTGAACGTTATGTTACCCCGGAATTTATTGCAACTATATGAAATTAAACGGTTAAAAAATATTTTTCGCAGTTGGCGCAGAAAATGCTCACTAGGGACATTGGTCAGCCATTTGGGGTGGCCGTTTAACCGGAGCATTGCTCGCCGGGATGCAGGTCAGACGATCAGCAATATAGCCCGATACGCGCAAAGCCCCGCTTCATGGGAAGTTGTCCCGGTTTTTAGCTCAGGGTTACAGGTGTCGACAGATCTGTCAGTGGCAGCTAAGTCGTCAAAAGTGACGAAATGGGCTCAAGGTGGGATCAAGTGCTTAGAGAGAGTATATGAACCGTTTTGTCATTGCCGATCCGCAACTGTGCATCGGCTGCAATACCTGCATGGCGGCGTGTTCAGAGGCACACCGGCTACAAGGGTTACAGACCGAACCAAGACTGGTGGTGATGCGTAGTGCTGAAGAATCAGCGCCACAGATGTGTCATCAGTGTGAGGATGCCCCTTGTGCCACTGTGTGTCCCGTCAACGCTATCCGCCGTGAGGATGAAGCCATCGTACTCAACGAAAGCCTGTGTATTGGCTGTAAGCTGTGTGCTATTGCCTGTCCGTTCGGTGCCATTACCCTCAGTGGTTCTAAACCACTGGATATTCCATTGGATGTCTGCACGCCTTTGGCGGCTCCAGCCCCACGTCCCCCTCGTGCCATCAGCCCGCTATTGGACTGGCGACCTGGGATACGAGCTGTTGCGGTGAAGTGCGACTTGTGTAGCTTCCGGCCGGAAGGCCCCGCCTGCATTGATACCTGCCCGACCAGTGCCATTGTACTGGTGAGCGACGCGGAGCTTGCTAAAGCGTCGGCGCGTAAACGGCAGTTGGCGTCGCTGCCCAATTCCGGGAGCTGGCATGCTCAGTCTGCCACTGGCACTGTTGCTGCAACTGATGAGGGGCAAAAATTATGATGACGCCATTAAGCTGGTTGGGACTCTCGTTGGCGCTCTACATGGTTGGCGCCCTGTTGTCGCTACTGTTGTGCCGCAATGAGGCACTGGCGATTCGTGTGAGTGGCTTACTGTCGCTCGTCGGCGGGATTGCTGGGGTTATCGCAGCGTTGCCAGTACTGCTAGACGGAGAGGTTATCACTGCCGATTATGCCGGACCTTTTGCGGCGTTTGCGCATCTGACACTGCGACTGGATATGCTGGCAGCGTTTATGGTGCTGGTCATTTCCATTCTGGTGGTGGTGACTTCGCTATATTCATTCGCTTACCTGCAGGAATATCGTGGAAAAGGTGCCTGGGCGATGGGGTTCTTCATGAACCTGTTTATCGCTTCTATGGTGGCGCTGGTGGCTGTAGATAACGCCTTCTACTTTATCGTGTTGTTTGAAGCGATGTCTCTTAGTTCCTATTTCTTGGTGATCTCGGAGCAGGATGATGAAGCGGTAGGGGCAGGGTTGTTGTACTTCTTTATCGCCCATGCGGGATCTGTGCTGATCATGCTCGGTTTCTTCCTGCTGTACCGTCATGCGGGAAGCTTAGATTTTGCCGCCTTCCGTGAAGCGCATTTGCCCGTCGGTGAAGCGTCTGCAGTGTTCTTGCTAGCGTTCTTTGGCTTTGGTGCCAAAGCTGGGATGCTGCCGCTTCACGGGTGGTTGCCTCGCGCTCACCCGGCTGCGCCTTCTCATGCATCCGCCTTGATGTCTGGGGTGATGGTGAAGATAGGGATCTTCGGTATCATCAAGGTGGGCATTGATTTGCTGGGGGCGACCGAAGTGTGGTGGGGCGTAGTGGTGCTGGCCTTCGGCGCCGTCTCCTCCGTACTCGGTGTGTTGTATGCACTGGCCGAGCACGACATCAAACGTCTGCTGGCTTATCACACCGTTGAAAACATCGGCATCATCCTGATGGGCGTGGGTGCCGGGATGATAGGGATTGCCACCCATCACCCATTGCTGGCGCTACTGGGATTGCTAGGGGGATTGTATCACCTGATCAACCATGCGCTGTTTAAAGGCTTGTTATTCCTCGGCGCTGGCGCGGTTATCTACCGCACCCACACCAAGGATATGGAGCAGATGGGCGGACTTGCCAAACTGATGCCGCGGACAGCGGTGGCGTTCCTCATCGGCTGTATGGCAATTTCCGCACTGCCGCCACTGAACGGTTTTGTCAGTGAGTGGTTCACTTATCAGTCCCTGTTCACCATGAGCCACGACGGCAGTGTGGGCCTAAAACTGGCAGGTCCGGCCGCTATCGTCATGTTGGCGATTACCGGGGCGCTGGCCGCCATGTGCTTCGTCAAAGTGTATGGTATTTGCTTCTGTGGTGCGCCGCGTAGTGAAAAAGCTGCCAATGCCCGTGAAGTGCCTTTCAGTATGACCAGTGCCATGTGGCTACTCGCCATTCTGTGCGTACTTCTGGGGGTGGGTGCCGCCGTGGTTGCGCCAGTGATCACCAATATCGCTGCGCAACTGAGTCATACCTCGGCCATTGCGATGGCCAGTGGTGCCAGCGTGTTCCCGGGCGATGTGACTCAGACCAGCCTTAACACACCGTTGCTGTTTATCTTGCTGCTGGCGCTGCCGTTGTTGCCGCTGATTATCTACAGCGTCAAAGGTGGCAGTGATCGACTGCGCTTTACCCGCCGTGGTACGCCTTGGGCTTGTGGTTATGGCTACGAGGCCAAAATGGCCTTGTCTGCTGGAAGTTTTGCGCAGCCATTGCGGGTGTTGTTTGCGCCGCTCTATCGCTTGCGTAAGACACTCGACCCTGCGCCCATGTTGCAACGGTCTCTAGCTGCCACTACTGACGCAGCTGCCAAAGTTGAACCAGTCTGGGATGAACATCTGGTATTGCCAGTTGTGAGTGGGGTGCAACGACTCAGTCGTCTGGTGCAGTGGATCCAGTATGGCGATTTTCGTGCCTACTGCCTGTATGTGGTCGCAGCGCTGGTTGTGCTGTTGATCGTCACCATGGCCTAAGGAGTAGAGGATGATGATGCAAAATTCCTTGGTACTGGCACTGATTGCAGGACTGCTGCAAGCGGTGTTGTTAATGGCCGTGTCGCCACTGTTGTCAGGCCTGTCGCGGGTGATCCGCGCCAAGATGCACAGCCGCAAAGGGCCCGGTGTGTTGCAAGAATACCGCGATATTATGAAATTGCTCACCCGCCAGGAAGTTGCGCCTAGCAACTGTGGTGGGGTATTCCGGGTGATGCCGTTTGTGCTGCTTGGCACCATGTTGCTGGTGGCAATGACCTTGCCGCTAGTGACTCAGGTATCACCGATGGCGGCGGGTGGTGATGTGATCACCTTACTTTATCTGTTCGCGGTTTTCCGTTTCTTCTTCTCGCTAGCAGGGCTGGATTCTGGCAGCACCTTTGCCGGTATTGGTGCCAGCCGTGAGCTGACGCTGGGGATCTTGGTGGAACCCATTCTGATGTTAGGTCTGCTGGTGGTGGCGCTGATAGTGGGGTCTACCAATATCAGCAATATCAGCAGCACCTTGGCATCGCAGCAATGGGCAGCCCCAACCGCTACTGCCATGGCGCTGCTGGCCTGTGCCTTCGCCGTGTTTATCGAGATGGGCAAAATCCCGTTCGATGTGGCCGAAGCCGAGCAGGAACTGCAAGAAGGTCCGCTATCTGAATACTCTGGTGCCGGTCTGGCGCTGGTGAAATGGGGCATCAGCCTCAAACAGGTAGTGGTTGCCGGATTGTTTCTCGCCATCTTCGTGCCGTTTGGTAAAGCCGACACCCTCACTGTTGCCAGCCTGTTGCTAGGAACCTTGGCCTTTGTGGTCAAGCTGGTACTGGTGTTTGTGGTGGCCGCCGTGATTGAAAATACGCTTGCCCGTGGTCGTTTCCTGTTGACCGGACGGGTGACCTGGATGGGCTTCGGCGTTGCGGCGCTGGCGTTCATGTTCTATCTGACCGGGCTATAAGGAGTCAGCATTCTTATGGAGAATATTGCGCTTGCGACCATGCTGCTGCCGTTTATCGGCGCACTGTTGATCGCTTTGATGCCACAGCGACACGCCAAGGTGCTGTGCACGCTGTTCGCGCTGCTGGCCACTTTGGGTATGGCGGCTCTGGCCTACGCCTATCTGGACAGCGGTAAAACCGATGTGACGTTCACCCTATACAGTTATGGGCATACCCAGCTGTTTGGTTTTGTGATGGATCGCGTCAGTCTGTTGATTGGTTTTGCCGTGGTGTCCCTCGGCTTTCTGATCAGCCTTTATTCCTGTGGTTATCTCACGGTTGGCAACCGGGAACATCCGCACGAAGGCAGTAATCGTTATTATGCCTTGTTGCTGGTGTTCATCGGGGCGATGGCGGGCTTGACGTTGTCATCCACCATCCTCGGACAACTGTTGTTTTTCGAAATCACTGGCGGCTGTTCTTGGGGGTTGATTGGCTACTATCAGAGTCCCAAGTCATTGCGTTCAGCTTTGAAAGCCTTGCTGGTGACTCACATCGCCTCTGTTGGTTTGTATCTGGCGGCGGCTTGGCTGTTTGCCAAAACCGGGACTTTTGAGCTAACGGCTATCAGTCAGCTCAGTGATGCCGACAAGCTGGTGGTGTTCGGCGGTGTACTGTTTGCAGCCTGGGGTAAATCAGCACAACTGCCACTGCACATGTGGTTGCCAGATGCGATGGAAGCGCCAACGCCAGTCAGTGCCTACTTGCATGCTGCTTCCATGGTGAAAGTGGGCGTTTACATCTTTGCCCGCGCCATTATGTCGGCGGGGACTGTGCCTCATGAAATCGGGGTAGTCGGCGCGGTAATGGCAACCATCACTATGGTGTATGGCTTCCTGATGTATCTGCCGCAGAAAGATATGAAACGTCTGCTGGCCTATTCCACTATTGCGCAGTTGTCTTACATCTTTCTGGCACTGTCACTGTCCATCTTCAATTCGAAAATGGCCTTTGATGCCGGTATTGCTTACATCTTCAACCACGCTTATGCCAAGAGCTTGTTCTTCCTTGTGGCTGGTGCCCTCAGTTATGCCTGTGGCACCCGTATGTTGCCACAGTTGAAAGGCCTGTTGCGTTGTATGCCGCTATTGGGCATTGGCTTCTGTGTGGCGGCAATGGCGATTGCCGGGGTGCCACCGTTTAACGGCTTCTTTAGTAAATTCCCGCTGTTTGCGGCGGGCTTTGAACTGAGCCATGAGCACTGGTGGCTGTTACCGCTGTTGATTATTGCGCTGATTGAATCGGTCGCCAGTTTTGCCTGGTTGCTGTTGTGGTTCGGTCGTACCGTGCCCGGTGAACCCTCAACTGAAGTGGCTAATGCGTCCGCGGTGCCAATGTCGATGAAGATAGTGCTGGTGGTGTTGATTGTGATGTCGCTGATCTCCAGCGTTATTGCGGCAACCTGGCTGGCGTAAGGGAGAAATCATATGACTGGAACATTGCTTGTCAATAACCTCGCCGGGCTGATGATTGTCACCTCCATGCTGGTGATTGCTGCGAAAAAACCGACGCTATCCGCCGGTCTGTATGCGCTGCAGTCGTTGGTGTTGGTGGGTATTTTCATCACGCTGGCGAATATGTTCGGGGCCCATGAGTTGTATATGTGGTCCATCAGTGCCTTCATTACCAAGGTGGTGCTGGTGCCACTGATCATGTATCGCGCCTTTTGCAAACTGGCAGATCCTAAAGCTGATGGCGGTGTTATTAGCACGGCGGCACTGTTTATGATCGCTGCCGCGATTGTGCTGGTGAGCTATTTTGCGGTGCAGCCGGTACAACTGCCAATGCTGACTGAGCTCAAGCCGGTGCTGGCGGTGTCGCTAGGGCATTTTCTTATCGGGCTGCTGTGTATTGTCAGTCAGCGCAATATCCTCAAGCAGGTGTTTGGTTACTGTCTGATGGAGAACGGCGCACATCTGACCCTCGCTTTGCTGGCACATGGTGCCCCAGAACTGGTGGAAATCGGCATTGCTACTGATGCCATTTTCGCCGTGATCATCATGGCGCTGATGGCGCGGCGTATATACCGCACCATGAACACTCTTGATGTTCAAAAACTGATCTCATTGAAAGGGTGAACAACATGGCTACATTGGATCTTTTTATCACCCTGCTGGCCATTCCACTCGTGACCTCGCTGCTGGCGTTTGCCTGTCGTCTAACTGGCGACGGCTCGCAAAAACTGGTCACTATGGTGCATGCTATCGGCAGTACCTTGCTACTGGTCACTTCACTGGTGGCCGTGTGGACCGTCTATCGTCAGGGCGAATTACTTGCCGCCCATAACTGGCTGCATCTTGATGGACTGAGTGCGCTGTTTCTGGCCATTCTCGGTATCATCGGCTTTATTACCGGTATCTATTCCATCGGTTATATGAACCATGAAGTCGATGATGGTGAAGTCAGTGTCGGCTCACTTTGCAGCTACTACGGCTTTTTCCATCTGTTCCTGTTCACCATGCTGTTGGTGATCACCAGCAACAATCTGATTGTGATGTGGGCGGCGATTGAAGCCACCACCCTCAGCTCAGCGTTTTTGGTGGGGCTTTATGGGCAGCAGTCATCACTGGAAGCGGCCTGGAAATACATCATCATCTGTACCGTAGGGGTGGCGTTCGGTCTCTACGGTACTGTGTTGGTGTACTCCAATGCGGCCAATGTGATGGCCAATCCAGGCGATGCGATCTTCTGGACCGAAGTGCTGCATCATGCGGGTGAACTGGATAGTACGCTGATGCACCTGGCGTTTATTTTCGTGCTGATCGGTTTTGGGACTAAGACGGGGCTGTTCCCCATGCATGCTTGGCTACCGGATGCTCACAGTGAGGCGCCAAGCCCTACCAGTGCGTTGCTGTCAGCAGTATTACTGAACTGCGCGCTGCTGGTGATTGTGCGTTATTACATTCTGATTAGCGCTGCCATTGGTAACGAATTCCCACAGCGGCTGCTGCTGATATTTGGCCTGTTGTCCGTGGGCGTCGCCGCTTTCCTCATTTTGGTTCAGCACGACATGAAGCGTCTGCTGGCCTATTCCAGTGTGGAAAACATGGGGCTGATTGCGGTGGCCTTAGGGATCGGTGGCCCGCTGGGCATTCTGGCCGCCATGCTGCACACCTTGAACCACAGTCTGGCAAAAACCCTGCTGTTTTGTGGCTCAGGCAACGTCCTTTTGAAATATGGTACCCGCGATATGAATGCCATTAAAGGGTTGTTGCGGGTGGCGCCTTTCTCGGGGGCGTTACTGGCGGGCGGTGCCTTGGCTCTTGGCGGCATGCCACCATTTAACGTCTTCCTCAGTGAGTTTATGACAGTCACCGCAGGTATTCATGCTGGTCACTTGTGGTTGGTATTACTGCTGCTGGCACTGCTGACCATTGTGTTGGCGGGACTGGTACGGATGGTAGTGATGTCGGTGCTGGGTAAGCAGCCTGACAATGTCAGCAAAGGTGAACTTGGTTGGCTGACGACAGCGCCGCTGGCGTTGCTACTAGCGCTGATGTTGCTGATGGGCACCCATATTCCACAACCGGTGACACAGTTGCTGCAACAGGCCACCACCATTGTGCTGAACGGTGATAAAGCCGGTGAAGCCGAATTGCGGGCGCTGTCGGTACCGGGTATGTCAACTACCGGGGCTGTCAGCACCACCGCTTCTCAATCAACCCCTTCCCAGCAGGAGATGTACCGTGACTAATCAAAACACTGTTGCCAATGCCGACCATAAAGCCGCCGGTTATCTGGCCCGGGTCAGAGCACAGTTTCCAAACGCCGTTCTGGAAGAGGAAAGACAGACTCAGGATCAGGTCACCATTACCGTAAAAACCGGATTATTGCCGGAAATTGTGGAATATCTGTATTACCGCCAGGGGGGCTGGTTGAGTGTGCTGTTCGGCAATGATGAACGCACATTGAATGGCCATTTTGCCGTGTATTACGTGCTGTCGATGGAAGCGGGTGAAAAGTGCTGGATTGTGGTGAAGGTGTTGGTGGATGCCAATACGCTCGAATATCCGGCGGTTACGCCACGTGTGCCTGCGGCCGTGTGGGGCGAGCGCGAAGTTCGTGATATGTACGGCCTGCATCCAGTTGGACTGCCGGATGAACGGCGCTTGGTACTGCCAGATGACTGGCCAGAAGATCTGTTCCCGCTGCGTAAAGACAGTATGGATTATCGCCAGCGTCCCGCGCCGACAACGGATCGCGAAACCTATCCGTTTATCAACGAACTGGGGAGCGACAAAAACCGCATCGTGCCCATCGGCCCACTGCATGTGACTTCTGATGAGCCGGGACACTTCCGTCTGTTTGTGGATGGTGAACGTATTATCGATGCTGACTACCGTTTATTTTATGTGCATCGAGGCATGGAAAAACTGGCGGAAACCCGTATGGGTTATAACGAAGTGACCTTCCTGTCGGATCGGGTTTGCGGTATTTGTGGGTTTGCCCATAGCACAGCTTACACCACCTCGGTTGAAAACTCGCTAGGCATTAAGGTGCCAGCGCGGGCACAGATGATCCGCGCCATTCTGTTGGAAGTGGAGCGGTTACATAGCCACCTGCTGAATCTAGGCTTGTCCTGCCACTTTACCGGTTTTGACTCTGGGTTTATGCAGTTCTTCCGCGTGCGTGAAGTGTCCATGAAAATGGCCGAAATTCTCACCGGCTCCCGCAAGACTTATGGTTTGAACCTGATAGGCGGGGTGCGTCGCGACTTACTCAAAGATGACATGCTTGCCACCCGTAAACTGGCGCAGGAGATGCGCCGTGAAGTGAACGACCTGGTCGATGTGTTGCTGAGTACACCCAACATGGAAGAACGTACCGTTGGTGTCGGCATTCTTGACCCGCAAATCGCCCGCGATTTCAGTAACGTTGGTCCTATGGTACGTGCTAGTGGTCATGCCCGTGACGCTCGTGCCGATCATCCGTTCGTGGGTTACGGTCTGTTACCGATGCAAGTTCATAGCGAACAGGGCTGCGATGTGTTGTCGCGCCTGAAAGTGCGCATTAATGAGGTTTATACCAGCCTCAATATGATCGATTACGGGTTGGATAATCTGCCTGGTGGGCCGTTGCAGGTGGATGGTTTTACCTATCAGCCACATAAGTTTGCACTGGGCTTTACTGAAGCACCGCGTGGCGATGACATCCACTGGAGTATGACCGGAGATAACCAAAAGCTGTTCCGCTGGCGTTGCCGTGCGGCGACTTATGCCAACTGGACTACGCTGCGCTATATGCTGCGGGGCAATACGGTCTCCGACGCACCGCTGATTATTGGCAGCCTCGACCCTTGCTACTCCTGCACTGACCGCGTCACTTTTGTTGATGTCAACAAGCGCTCTAGCAAAACCGTGTCCTACAAAGAGGTGGAACGTTACGCCATCGAGCGTACCAATTCCCCGCTGAAGTAGTCTGCCAAGGAGTCAATTATGCTGAAATTTTTGAAAAAGGCGCTGCAGACTGGCGTGGTTACCGGCACAGATCCGCTGACCCCACCAGAGGTAGACAAAAACTTTCGCGGCAAACCTGAACAGGACCCGTCCCAGTGTATCGCCTGTGCGGCCTGTATGAATGCTTGCCCGGCGAATGCGCTGACGGTGCAAACCAATCTGGTTAGCGGTATGCAAGAGTGGTCATTGTTCCTCGGTCGCTGCATCTTCTGCGGTCGCTGTGAAGAAGTTTGTCCAACCCATGCCATCGTGTTGACGCAAGAAGTACAGATGGCGGTGTGGCGTAAAGAGGACTTGTATCAGAAGTCAGCGTTTCCGCTGGCAACTTGTGCTGAGTGCGGTAAACCGTTCGCCGTCGCTAAAGAGTTGCAATACGCCGAAGATCTGTTGATGGCAACTGGCCAGTTCGAAGATCGTGAGGCGCTGCATCAGCAGCTTCACACCTGCCCGCATTGTAAACGCGCGCACAATATCACCCAGTCACAGCGCATCAATCTGAGCCGGTTATTACGGGAGCCAGTGCTATGAGCTTAACTTTACCAGACACACGAGATGCCAACGGTATGCCTATTCCACTGACCGTGGATGAAAGCATCGCTAAGATGAAGGCATCTTTGCTGAAAAATATAGGTCGTTCGGCTTATGTTTATCGCGTTGATTGCGGGGGGTGTAACGGCTGTGAAATTGAGATTTTTGCCAGCATTTCCCCCCTGTTTGATGCTGAACGTTTCGGCATCAAGGTGGTGCCATCTCCGCGGCATGCCGACATCTTGTTATATACCGGTGCGGTCACTCGTGCTATGCGCGTACCAGCTTTAAGAGCCTATGAGTCTGCGCCGGATCCCAAAATCATCGTTTCCTACGGCGCCTGCGGTAACAGTGGTGGTATCTTCCATGATCTCTACTGCGTCTGGGGCGGTACCGACAAAATCGTACCTGTGGATGTTTACATTCCGGGGTGCCCGCCAACGCCGGCGGCAACCTTGTACGGTTTCGCTATGGCACTGGGACTGTTGGAGCAGAAAATTCACGCCCGTGAACCCTCTGCCATCGACAGTCATCCAGCCCAGCTTCGCCATCCGCAAGTGGCACCACAACTTCGGGTTGCAGTAGAGCGTAAGGCGCGTGAATTAGCGGGTTACCGTTACGGACGGCAGATTGCCGATAAGTATCTGGAACTGCTGATAACGCCCGACAGCGATGCGGCTGTGGCGCAGTATCTGACCATGCAGAGCGACCCACGGCTGAATGAGATCATCGGTCAATTACAACAGGTTACAGGAGCACTACGGGCATGAGCGAATCGGTTACCTTTTTCATCCTCAATCAGAAGTTTGTCGATGACAAGGATGCCAAACCAGAATCGCAACAGCTGGTGTATTACGGTCTGGCCATCGGCCATCACTTAGGGGTGATTGACTGTTTTAAACCCGCATTAACTTGTCCATTGGAACGTTATCAGGAATGGCTTGCTGCCATTCCTGACGAGCAGGCCCGTCAGAAACTGGCGGGCATTCCTAAGTATGGCGAAATCGTGATCAACAGTACTCATGTGGTGATGCTGGCCAAGGGATTGGCGGCAATGGATGACACTGTCGATAGCGAGATCCTGCACTGGCGCGATCAGCTGATGACTATGCTGGAGATGATCCAGACCGAAACTGCAATTCACCTGATCGTCAGGAGGCTCCATGACTAAAGCAAACCCGGACACCGACCGCGCAGCCAAAGTACTGCTGTGTGTTGGTAACAGCATGATGGGCGATGATGGTGCTGGCCCCTTACTGGCTCAGCAGTTGGCCGACAGGCCGATTTATGGCTGGCAAGTAGTGGACGGCGGCAGCGCCCCGGAAACCGAAACCGTACATATTCGCGCATTGGCACCCAGAGTGTTGGTGGTGGTGGATGCGACTGAAATGGGCCTCAATCCCGGAGAAATTAGGCAAATTGACCCTGATTGTATTGGTGAAATGATGCTGATGAGTACCCATAGCATGCCGCTCAATTATCTTATCGATGATTTACGTGAGGCGGTGGATGAAGTGGTAATGATTGGCATCCAGCCAGACATCGTCGGTTTTTGTTATCCCATGACGCCAGCGGTCAGCCAAGCTGTGGCGGCGCTGTACCAGATGTTTTCTGACAACAATTGGCGGCAGATCCCGCAGCTGAGTGTCGAGGGTGAGTGCTGCTGACACTCGACAGTTTTGTCGAAGTGACGTGACGACAGTGCCGTGAATTTTGGTCTTAGTCTTATGTTCTTTATGTAACCTAATGTTTTTAAATGGGAAAAATAGTTGGCTTGAATTATGTATTAAAGCCATAGAGTGTGTAGGTGCTTTGTAATAACAGGTAACAAGAGCCTGTGGAAAACCGGAGAGTATTATGAATCGTTTTATTCTCGCTGATGCCAATAAGTGTATCGGCTGCCGCACCTGTGAGGTAGCCTGCGCTGTTGCCCATCGCCCAGACGGGGACGTGACTGGTGTCAGCGCCGTAAACTTCAATCCCCGTATCCACGTTGTAAAAGGGGGTGACATCAGTACTGCGACAGCGTGCCGTCAGTGTGAAGATGCTCCCTGTGCTAACGTTTGTCCCAATAACGCTATTCGCCGCGAACATGGCTTTGTGCATGTGCTGCAGGATCGCTGCATCGGTTGTAAAACCTGTGTGGTGGCCTGTCCGTACGGCGCCATGGAAGTGGTAACCCATCCGGTGGTGCGCAATACCGGCGCTGCCGTTAATGTCCTGGTTGAAAAAGCCCAGGCCAACAAGTGCGACCTTTGCTACACCCGCCCACAAGGGCCGGCTTGTATCGAAGTTTGTCCGACAGAAGCACTCAGATGTATTGACCGCAATGAACTTGAGGCCATGAGTGCTGAAAAACGCCGCCGCGCCGCACTGGACGCCGGGGCTCAGCTCTACTCTTAAGCTGGTAAAGGTAGATAACTATGGAAAAAGCAACCGTTGTATGCCCGTATTGCGGTGCGGGATGCAAGATGAATCTGGTGGTGGATAACGGCAAGATTATCCGCGCCGAGGCCGCAAATGGCTACACCAACCAAGGGGAATTGTGCCTCAAAGGCTATTATGGCTGGGACTTTCTCAACGACACCAAACTGCTGACTCCGCGTTTGCGCGAGCCAATGATCCGTCGCAGCAAAGGGGCACCCTTTGAAACTGTGTCCTGGGATGAAGCAATCAAATTTGTCGCTAAACGTTTTTCTGAAATCAAACAGAAGTTTGGCCCTCGTTCCATTATGACCACAGGATCTTCACGTGGTACTGGTAACGAAACCAACTATGTGATGCAAAAATTTGCTCGCGCAGTGATCGGCACTAATAACGTCGATTGTTGCGCTCGAGTCTGACACGGCCCATCCGTCGCAGGTCTGCGCGCTACACTGGGCAACGGCGCTATGAGCGTCTCGTTGGACGATATTGAAAATTCAAAATGTTTGTTTGTGTTCGGTTATAACGGCGCGGATTCTCATCCGATTGTGGCTCGGCGTATTGTCAAAGCCCGCCAGAAAGGCGCCAAAATTGTGGTGTGTGATCCACGTAAGATTGAAACCGCACGCATTGCTGACCAGTTCCTGCAGTTGCACAACGGCAGCAACATGGCATTGATCAACGCCTTTATTTATACCCTGATCGAAGAAGAGCTGTATGACAAAGAGTTTGTCGCCAAATATACCGAAGGCTTCGATGGTCTGTGGGATGTGGTGAAAGACTATGCTCCGGAAGCTGTAGAAGCAGCGACTGGCGTACCGGCAGCGCAGATCCGTCAAGCGATGCGTACTTACGCTGGGGCCGAATCCGCTGTCATTATGTGGGGTATGGGGGTAACACAGTACGGTCAGGGCACTGAAACCGTTAAAAGTCTGGCGGCGTTGGCATTGCTCACTGGCAATCTAGGCCGTGCCGGGGCTGGGGTAGCGCCTGTCCGAGGACAGAATAACGTCCAGGGGGCTTGTGATATGGGCGTGCTGCCGGATCTGTTCCCAGGCTATCAGTCCGTAGCCGACCCGGCTATCCGCGAGAAATTCGCCAAAGCCTGGGGTATTGATCCGGCGCAGATGGATCCTGAACCTGGGGTGCGTTTGTCACTGGTACCGCACCTAGCAATGGAAGGCAAAGTCAAAGCCTACTACATCATGGGTGAAGACCCGATGCAGACCGAAGCGGATACCAGCTCAGTGCGTAAAGGCTTGGAAGCACTGGATTTGTTAGTGGTACAAGACATCTTTATGACCAAGACCGCCGAAATGGCCGATGTGATTTTGCCAGCCACCTCTTGGGGTGAGCATAGCGGTGTCTATACCTGTTGTGACCGTGGTTTCCAACGTTTCTATAAGGCAGTGGAACCTAAGTACAACGTTAAACGTGACTGGGAGATCATCTCGCTGATAGCGACTGAGATGGGTTACCCAATGCACTATGACAACGATCAGCAGATATGGGACGAACTGAGAGAACTGTGTCCAATATACTACGGTGTGACCTACGAGAAGATGGGCGAACTGGGGCATATTCAGTGGCCGTGTCCGACACTGGAGCATCCAGGAACACCGATTTTGTATACCGATTTGAAGTTTACTGCAGTTGCTTCTGGTAAGGGACAGCTGCTGACTCATCAGTGGCGTAAACCGGCGGAGCTGACAACACCGGATTACCCGCTGGTACTGAGTACCGTTCGTGAAGTGGGCCATTACTCTTGCCGCTCGATGACAGGTAACTGTGCGGCGCTGAAGGCACTGGCAGATGAACCGGGGTTTGTGCAGATCCATCCAGATAATGCACGGCAACTGGGGATCCAGGACCAGGCACTGGTTTGGGTTGAGTCACGTCGTGGTAAAGTGATTACCCGCGCCAACTTTAATGAACGCGTCAATCGCGGAGCCGTGTACATGACTTACCAATGGTGGGTCGGTGCCTGCAACGAACTGACACAGGAGAATATGGATCCGGTCACTAACACGCCGGAGACTAAATACTGTGCCGTAACCCTGAAATCGATTGACGATCAGAACTGGGCAGAAAGCCATGCGGAGCAGATTTATCAGGATCTGAAGGCGCGTCTGCGCAGTGTGGTAGAGAATGCCAAACCGGCAGCCGTGGCGATGTAGTTGCCACAACATGTTGTTTGTTATGCGTTAACACGTTAATACTCACACTTAACTTTTGGGGACAGTTTACTGTCCCCACTTTTTTGGTCTCGACGGACATTGACGTTGCCGCGTCGTTTTTCCGTAACATTACTTTGCTAACTGTCCGAGACGATCGGTTTCAACAATCGCTTCAATGAACTTTTCTTTCGTAGGTGTCCCAGGGGCATGGCGCCATTCAATCACCGATGCGGCTTTATCGGCAATAATTGGTAGGTCATCTGTGGTTAAATCGATATCAGCCAAGGTGATAGGCAGCCCCAAAGATTTATTAAAGGCTAAAATCCGGTTAAATTCGGTATCATTAGCATCATATTTCAACAAACACAGCACACCGAAAGCGACGATTTCACCATGTAAATGTGACTCACATGCCGGGATCAAGGAACTGCCGTAATACACACAATGCGCCAGTGAACTGTTGTAGTAATACTGGTCGGCCGGGGCAATTTGATCGCTGATATGCACTGTGCAGTTGGACACAATCCCCGTGAGCATGATGATATCCAGTACCACTTCTTCTAGCTCCGCAGAAACTCGATGACTGCGGCAGTCTGCCAGCGCCTTTTTAGCGTGCTTCAGCAGTGGTGCGGTGCAGGTTTTGGCAACGCCTAACCCTAATTGGGGCAGATGTGACAGTTGCTTGTCGCGGCAGCAATACGCCACTTCATACTCTTTGCTTAAGGCATCGCCTATCCCTGCCCAGAACAACGATACTGGTGATTCAGCAATAATCTGGGTATTGATAAAGGTATGTAGTGGCGGATGATTTTGATAAGCGTAGTCCTTGAACGAACCATCCTCATGATACATAACGCTTAACGAGGTACAAGCGGCACAATTTGATGCCAATGTTGGAAAGGTAAACACGGGTTTATCGAGCAAGGCGCCCAAGACTTTTACCGTATCACAGGCGCGTCCACCACCGACAGCAAAGATCATATCCGCCTGCTGCACCAGTGGGTCAGCTTGTAGACGCTGGACATTTTCCATAGTCGCATTGCCACCATACCAGAGAAAGCCTAACAATGTGATTGCTGTGTGTTCGACACTGTCGCTCAGGGCCTGCCGCGCTTTGGACATGGCAATTTTGCCACCCACCACCACGGCCTTTTTGCCATAGGGGGCTGTGATATAAGCAATTTTGTCGTAGGCATCTGCGCCAACGGTATAGTTGGGAAGGTAAATGGTCTGGTTTGACATCGTTGGATCCTGTTTACGCACTCATTTTTGATGAATAACTATTGATAATGCTTTGACAGTAATACACTTTTTATCTGCCGATGTCATAAAAATTGTGAGGGTTCAACCGCCAGATATTCTGTTAATAACGCTATACGGATGATAAATATCCACGGCTAAGATAATGTGAGAGTAGGCGTCAACAAGTCAGCATTTTTTGTGATGACGATGCGGAAGTAACCGAGATCATGGCTTACATCGTGGCGTTTAGCCGGTGTCGTTGTAGGTTAATAATCTTTTTATAACAATTGGTTAATCCAATTTATAGGCAGAGTGAGGCGTCATCAACATGAAATTCCTGCTCGTTGTGATTGGTTTCATTATGGTTAGCGGTTGCAGTTGGCATGGCACTCGTGTGGGGGCTCAAGTTTCGCCACATGGCACGGCCGTGGTGGTTAACGGTAAAACGAAAGATGGCGATATCAAGGTATCTGATATCCCTAAAACGGAGCATCCGTTAAGCAACAGCAAAGGAGCTGGTAAATCGTAATTTGCTACTGCGGTATTTGGTAGAGTTAACAGAAGTTAATGTTTTAACGGTGTTTGTTGCTGGTATTACGCAATATCTTTAGGCACTATTTCAGACATTTGATAACAGGTATTTTGCAGGGAATAACGTGGTAATGAAACGTCGTATGTGGCTATTGGCCAGTGTGTTACTGGCTGGGATGAGTGTTGTGGTGGGCACGAGTGCCGAAACGCTGCAGTTTAAAGAAGGACAGGATTACATCACCGTAAATCCAGCCGTCAAAGCGCCAGGCGTGAAGGCTCCGTATGTTATTGAATATCTGTGGCTGGGGTGCCCTCATTGTCAGGCGATGAATCCTATCGTCGAGAAATATGAACAGGCTAACCCTAAAGTAACATTTGTGCGCCGTCCTGCTATCGGGCGCGATCGCTGGGTGTTTGATGCGCATGTGTTCTACGCACTGGAGCAGAGTGGTAACAGCAAACTCGTCTATAAAATCATGGCGTTTTATCATGATTTTGCAGCATCTGAGCGGCGCTTACCGGATAGAGTAGATCTCAAATCGTTCCTAGTGGAGCACCACATTGATGCCGACAAGTTTTATAGGGCGATGGATAGCGATGCCACGTTAGACAAACTATCGCTAGCCTTTAAAGATCAAGACAGCCTTGGCATTAAAGGTGTGCCCGCATTTCTGGTAGGTGGTAAGTATATCGTTAATCTTACTTCCATCACACATGCTAAAGATCCAGAGGCCTATTTTGCCGCGCTGGTAGATTATCTGTTGACGCAAGCCGGAAAAAATTAAGGTGGCGATACGTGCTATAAGCAAGGGACAACATTATGTTGTCCCTTGTCATTTCGATAGCCAAGCCACCGTGACGAGCGTTAGCGGAAGAAATGCCAGATAACACTGTTTTCTGACCCCATGCTCCACAGCAGCACGACCACTGCCAACAGCACTTCCAGTACCAGCACTCCCACGCCCAGTGTAACGCCCGACAGGATAAATCCTTGCTTGTGGCTGATCCCTAAAAAGCTTGGTGTTCCGGTATATAACAGATAGGCGGTATAGAGTACCCCAACAATCAACGCTAGCAAGCACAACCAGAACACCGGATAGATGGCAAATATACCGCTGAGAAACATCGGCGTGCCTACATAGCCAGCAAAAATAATGCAGTCTTTACGACTCGGTCGATTTGGGATATTTCGCGCTAACCAGTGCAGCAGGCTACCGACAACTCCCACCGCCAATAGTATCAGCGCATAGAAAGCTATCCCTAACGCTAAACCATTTAGCGTGGACACTTTGAAGGATTCTTCACCACCATATGTCCAGCCGAACTGGGTCGTGCCAATAAATGAACTCAATACCGGAATTGCCGCCATCCACAGTGTATGGTGTGCATACATGTGGCCAATGGTTTCGTGCTCAGCATTGATATTGTGCCATTCGTGTTCGGGATGCAGCATGAGTCCCCATACATGATTACTCATAACAGACCTCTCAGCTTTTTGCAGCGAAATGCTAATTACTGCTTAAAAATTGATCTACATCAATAAGTGTAGTCAGTGTGTCTGAAGAAGTGCAATTGAAGATAAAACCATGCGCTTGCGGTGTTTCCCATCACCTCACTTGTTTGTCAGATTATCCCAAAATACGTCAATGTGCCGAATGCGGCTGCGGTTATCGGTAGCGATACCAGTGTGGTTACTGCAATGATACTAGCGGCGAGCCGATGATCGCCACCAAGATACCGTACCATCACGTAACTTGCCGCCGCGGTAGGCGCGATAGACAGTAGCAGCACTATGCCTAGATTCATTCCCCTAAATCCCATCAAATAGGCCGATAACACCATAAAGCCAGGATACAGCAGACACTTGCACAGGGTACTGATACCTATGTTGAACCAGTCTGCACTGAAAGAACGGAATTGCAGCGAGGCTCCAGTGCAAATAAGCGCTAGCGGCAGCGTTAGTTGCGAAAAATATTTACCGGTTCGAATCAGCACCTCCGGTAGCTGGATTTGCCAGTAAGAGATAGGTAACGCCAGCAGAATGCCGATAATCAGCGGATTTGTGACAATGCCTTTAATGTGTTGCCGTACGGAACGCTTACCGTCCAGATAGAAATTCAGGACGAACACAGACAGCACATTAAACAAAATGGTGATACATCCCAGGTATACCGAGGCCGCAGCGAGTCCGTCATTGCCATAGGTATTGGTACAATAGGCAAGCCCAATAATGCCCATATTGGCGCGAAAACTGCCCTGAGTGACCACGCCCCTGGCGTTGGGTGGTGATACAGTGAAATGGCAGAACAGCATCAATAATAGGAAAAAGGCCAAGGTTGCTATCGCGCCAGTCAAGATAAGCCTGAAATTCGCGGCATGGGAAAAATCTGCCTGACTGATAGACAGAAATAGTAACGCTGGCAGTGCCGCATTAAACACCAACTTGGAACCCGCCTCGATAAACCCTTCATTGAGCATTTTTATGCGGAAAAACACCCACCCCAGTAACAACAGAATGAGCACAGGCAACAGCGTATTAGTGATAAAACCAAACATCAGGATCCCTTTAGTGGCAATGTGGCTCGGTATAAGCTTCCATCGGTGAATAGTGACATCATATCAAAGGCTTCTAGAGTTAATAGCCAAGCAATGTTGGTTTTGATCGGGGTAGCTAACGCTTTATTCATCGCTTTAACGCATTTGCACTTGGGTTGCGACCACTTTTACAAATCGGTAATGGTGAATTTTGGCCGTCAAAATCTGTATTATCAGGAACGATTCATGCTGAGATAGAACATCAGCGGTGCGTATGATTATCCCCGATAACTCCTAGTATTTGATAGTAAATCTTATGGATTTTTCAGTTGGCTGATTTCTTTGAGAGTGGCATTTTTCAAGATAATTTATCAATTGCTACTTCAATATGAACGAAAATAATAATGTGATATTTCAATTGATATTGCCTTGAAAAATATACTTGAGCTATTTACATCGGTATTGACGTAAATATTGTGTATTAGGAAATTATTCATGTGGTGATGTACAAAACACTGCAAATTGGGAATGGTTATCATTTATCCTGTATACATTTTAACCGTCATTCCGCAGCTAATTCCAGAATTTAAATAGCGTGATCTGGCGATCAGTTTTTCATAAAAACCACGGCACCATCTTGACCGCGATCGACAGTTTTGATCTATTGCTGCTATTTGACGGTC